>JAKEEV010000255.1 GCA_022616395.1 Planctomycetia bacterium
AGACGCAGAAATGCTCGCGCTTTCGCTTCTTTTGTAGCCGGCCTCTCTGAGGCCGGGCGAGGCACTTGTGCCTCGCAAATCCCCTCCTTGAAACTACTCTCACGGTCGCGGCTCCGAAAAACCTGCCGCTCTCGCGGGCGAGGTTCGCCTCTGCTAGAGTGAACCCTCAACGTTGAGGGTTCACAATGCCAGCCGACCTGCCGAGCCGTTCCGATCTCGCGTCGAAGTACATTGACCAGCTTCCGTATCCGCCGTACCCGGTCCAGGAAGAAGCGCTGCTCGCGTGGTTCAGTTCCGAGCAGGGCGTGATGGTCTGCGCGCCAACCGGCACCGGCAAGACGCTCATCGCGCACGCAGCCCTCTTCGAAGCACTTCACACCAACACTGTCGCTTATTACACAACCCCGCTTATCGCGCTCACCGAACAGAAGTTCGCGGAGATGCAGTCAACCGCGCTCCGCTGGGGTTTCAAGGCTGAAGATGTGGGTCTTGTCACCGGAAACCGGCGCGTGAACCCGGAGGCTCGGATACTGGTGGTGGTCGCGGAGATTCTGCTCAATCGCCTGCTGCACCCCGAAGGGTTCGACTTCTCGAACGTCTCCGCGGTGGTGATGGACGAGTTCCACAGCTTCGCGGACCCGGAACGCGGAATCGTGTGGGAACTGTCACTCAACATGCTGCCGAAGCAGGTTCGCTTACTGTTGCTCTCGGCCACGGTGGGCAACGCGGTGGAGTTCACGTCCTGGCTGGACAGGGTGCATGGCAGGAAGATCGACCTCGTGGAAGGCCGCGAGCGCAAGGTGCCTCTGACTTACCGCTGGGTGCCGGATCAGTTCTTGAATGAACTCATCGTCGATATGGCGAAGGGCGATGATGCGACACGAAAGACGCCCGCGCTGGTCTTCGCGTTCAATCGCGACGAGTGTTGGAGCGTCGCGGAGCAGTTGAAGGGACTCGATCTGATGTCCGCGGCGCAAAAGACCGCGCTGAACAAGGAATGCGACAAGCTCGAATGGCCGCACGGCGTTGGGCCGAAGCTCAAGCAGATGCTTCGTCGCGGAGTTGGCGTTCACCACGCGGGATTGCTTCCAAAGTACCGCCGAGCGGTCGAGGATCTCTTCGAGAAGAAGTTGCTATCGGTCGCGCTGTGTACGGAAACACTCGCGGCCGGGATCAATCTCCCCGCGCGCTCGGTGGTGGTTACCAGTCTCGTGAAGGGACCATTCGGCAAGGAGAAGCTGCTCGACCCAAGTACCGCGCATCAGATTTTCGGCCGCGCTGGTAGACCGCAGTACGACACGGAAGGCTTCGTCTTCGCTTACCCGGATGAAGATGATGTGCGCATCCTGCGCTGGAAGCAACAGTACGACCAGATTCCAGAGACCACGAAAGATCCAGCGCTCATCAAGAAGAAGAAAGACCTGCAACGCAAGAAGCCGACGCGGAACAGTCAGAAGAAATACTGGAACGAGGCCGATTTCGAGCGACTCAAGAACGCGGCCCCCGCGAGGTTGTACAGTAAAGGCCCGCTTCCGTGGCGATTGCTCGCGTATTTGCTGAAGGTGTCTCCGGATGTGGAGAAGATTCGCAGCGTCGTCCGCAAGCGGCTGCTCGATCAACCTCGCGTCGAAGCCGGCATGAAGCAACTCACGCGCATGCTCCTGACGCTTCACGAGAAGGGATATGTGGTGCTGGACCCAGCTCCACCGACTCAGGAAACAGGAGACACGAAACAGGGAGCAGAGGACAGAGGACAGAAGCCAGAGGACAGAAAACAGGAGACAGGACAGACAGCAGAGCAGAAGCCGAATGTGATCGACGCGACTCCGAGACCTTCCCCCGCTCCGGCTCCCCCTTTCTTTGTAGCGAAGGGGGAAGGGTTAGGTTCTTCACTGTCGGCTGCTGTGAACGTGCCCACCGACTACCAGCCCATCACCGCGACTCCAACGCCAGCGCTCGACAAGCTGCTCGTGTTCCGGGCGTGTCATCCGCTGTATGGGGCGTTTCTCACGGAGTTCATGGGCATCGCGACTCGCGAGGAGCGCATCCAGCTACTCGAAAGCGTGCTGGAACTTCCGCGACCGCTGTTGAAGTACGTTCGCGTGCCGTTCGACTTGCCGGCGGGGCCGCTTCAGACCGAGAAGCTCGACCCGGAGTTGATCGCGCGGGGCTTGATGGTCGCCAAACCACCAAAAGAGGAAGGTGCGGAGGAGGAAGAGGAAGAGTGGGTTCCGTGGGAGGAACGGCCACCGGTGCTCGGCGAGAAAGCACGCTTGCTGTTTGATGCACAGTATCCCGAAGTGGGCGATTTCATCACGCAGGGAGTGTGGGCCGCGGGCGAGGTTATCAAGTACGGCAACTTCAACACTTATGTCACGAGCAAGGACTTGACCAAGCAGGAAGGGCTAATCTTCCGCCATCTGCTGCGACTCATCCTGCTGACGCAGGAGTTCGAGCAGTTAACGCCTCCGGGCATCACCGCGGACGAGTGGAAGAAGGAACTCACTGAGATTTCCGACAAGCTCACGGACATTTGCCGCGCGGTCGATCCAACCAGCACCGAGGAGACGATCAAGAAGGCTCACGCGGCGGATGTGGTCGAAGGCGAGGAACACGCGAAGGTCGCCACTGCGACCGCCCCGATCGAACCGCCCAAGCCTGCCGAACCCGATGAAGACGCCGATAGCTTCTCCGCGGGGATTCTGGACTGACGCGCCTCGCGAGATGGGCTATTATCGGCCCCATGCAACCCACACAACCCAGTTTGCTCCGCGTGCTTGGGCCGTGGATGGCGATGGCTGTCGTCGTCGGCACGGTGATCGGTTCGGGCGTGTTCAAGAAGGGCCGCAATGTCGCGGAGAACGTGCCCGAGTTCGGCATGGCGATGATGGTCTGGGTTCTCGGCGGCATACTCGCGCTGCTCGGCGCGCTGGCTGTCGCGGAGCTTGCGGTGCTCTTTCCGCGAGCCGGCGGAAACTACGTGTTCCTCCGAGAAGG
>JAKEEV010001396.1 GCA_022616395.1 Planctomycetia bacterium
GCGATGACGCCCTTGCCCTTCTCCTAACCTTCGGCTCTGCGAATACCTGGTATCGGGACTCTCACCCGACTCGCTTCGTGCCATGCCCGGCACACACGCTCCGGTTCAGCGGCGGGCCGCGCAGCGGACCGTCCGCTGCAACCGGTTGTTAGCCGGTCACATGAACTTGCGCCGCTTGAACGCCGCAACATCTTTGGCTGTGAGTTCAAACCACTCACCATTCTTCCGCCGATCGCCGAATCGGCCGTGCCAGTAGTTCTCGATGCCGACCGGATCGTCGGTCTTGATCGAGTGAACCATCTTCGCTTCCTCGGGGAGTTGAATCGCCAACTCACGCTCACGCCGACCCACAGAGCTCGAACGGCCGACCTTGAAGAAGCGACCGGACTTCAGCAGGTACACGTACCCGAGCTCCGGTTCAGCTTCCACGACCGCGCCCGCGGCAGCGTCTGGCTCGCGCCGGGTAGGACGAGCGATTACCGACTGACAAAGAAGGGCGACATCTTCCCAGCCACGCGTCAGGGCGAACTCGCGGAGCCGCGCAACGAGCTTTTGCTTGCCGCCGAAGCGGGAGAAGGTGTTGTGCCACGGGAAGCCCGGTTCGGATCTGGCCTTCAACTTGATCTCGTTCGCGACCGGGATGTGGCCAAGCTCGCGGGCGAAGAAAGCGAGGCGCTCCAAGAGATCGTCCTCGCTGCGCGGACCCTGAAGGACGTTCGGCTGGAATCCGGCTTCTACCAGAGCGTCACCCCACCGAGCCCAGAACTTGCCCATCCAGTCCGAGGACTTGATGCCGGTCTCGGCTTCAAAACGTGCGATACCCAGCGGCGATCCGCGGTTCTCCTGCGCGGTTCGCTTGATCTCCGAGATGATGTGAGTCTTGGTGATCACGTCTCCTCAGATCTGGCTCTTACGGTAGGAACCTCTGTTACCAGAGGCCCCCCGCACAGACCCGGACGTGCAGTTTTCCCGCATCCGGTTCCTCGGTTGTACTCGCTTTCGCGTCGA
>JAKEEV010000256.1 GCA_022616395.1 Planctomycetia bacterium
AGTGCGACATTCCCGGCAAAGGCAAGGAGTTCCAACGCAAATCCCACTTCAGCCGCCATTCGCCTGCATCACGGCGAACACAAAGAGAAGGAATACCAGAATCGGCCCGTTCACGATCAAGCCGACGACGGCCAGCCAACTCGACCGCTCACCGCGCACGAGGGCAAGCAATCCACTGAGGCTTCCCAGAAAGCTCGTGATTCCAACGACGAGGAACGAGACGATGATCGTCGCGAACAACGCGATCAGCGGCCCCCAGGCTTTGGCTTGCTCGCTTGTTTCGTTCTCTACCCTTGAACCGAAGAAGGCTCCGATCGCAATGGGCAAGACAACGGATAGAACGGCGAAGACAACCGATGCGGCTCCGAAATACGACTTCTTGGGTTCCACGGGTGCCTCTTGGTGGAGTGACGGGCGGAACGATCCCGTGGAAAGCTTGCAAACCGTATTCCGTCTCACATCTTCGCGATGATCGCGTCGGTGAATGCCGTGGTGGTCGCGGAGCCGCCGAGGTCGCGAGTGCGAATCTTCCCCTCCGTGAGTACGGCCTCGACCGCGTGCTTGATGCGAGTTGCCGCGTCTACTTCTCCGAGATCCTTGAGCATCTCGATGGCGGGCAGAATCAGTGGAAGTGGGTTGGCCGTATCCGGCGGAACCGACTCGTGACTTGCTCCGTAGACCGCTTCATACACGGTCACGCCCTCTCCGCGATTGATCGCGGCCGTCGTGCTGACTCCACCGACAAGCCCCGCGCCCAAATCCGAGAGCAAGTCGCCGTAGAGATTCCCCGCGGCGAGCATCTCGAACTGATGCGGCCGGCTGACGAGCTGCATACAGGCGTTATCAACGATCAAGTCTTTGGCCTCGATTCCCTCGAACTCGGTCGCGACTTTGCGGAAGCAATCGAGGAACAGCCCATCGGCCATCTTGAGGATGTTGGCCTTGTGGATGCAGTGGACCGACTTTCGGCCGAGCTTGCGGGCCAGTTCAAACGTGAGTCGGAAGAACCGCAGACACGCGGCCTCGGTCACGATCTTGAAACTCTGCACCACGCCCGGAACGATTTCGTGTTCGCTGGCGGTGTAAAGATCCTCGGTGATTTCCCGCATCAGGATGAAATCGACACCGGTGAACCGGCTGGGAATGCCCGTCAGGTTGTGAACGGGTCGCATGGAGGCGAACAGCCCCAGCGTGCGTCGGAATGCGACGTTGAAGTTGGTGGGGACGCTCGGACCGTGCGCGGTCGGCATCCCGAAGCCCTTCGGCTGAAGCAACTTCGTTTTGAGAGCGACTCCGCAGGTGCGAATGGCGTCGAAGGTGGCTTTCGGGAGCGCTTCGCCACCCTGTTCGAGCGAAGCGCGGCCCGCGAGGTGAACATCAAACTCGACCGGCACGCGAGCGGCCTCGAACAGCCTCCCGACGGCCTGTTCTTGATCTTGCCCCAGTCCGCCACCCTGAACGAACACGACTTTCGGCATCGGCGACTCCCGCGAGTATGACGCGGGTATCTTATCGCCGGCAGACGTGTTGGCGAACGGGCGTTTTGTGAGCGTCGGGGCGTAAGCCCGACGGTGTTTTCAATTTGCACCCTCGGGCTTACGCCCCGACGCTCACAAACCTCGGACCGTCCTACTTCTTGTCGATGTCAGCGAGCGTCTTCACGATCTTCTGGAGGTTCCCCGCGAGGTCTTGCACGATCAGCGAGTTTGTCCGGTTCACGGCCACGACACTGCCGAACGGCCCGAGCATCTTCTTCACATCTGGCACAAGGTCATCGGCAACCAGGGTCTTCAGCGGGATGACCACCTGCACCAACTCCGTCCTGGCGCGCTTGTCGAGTTCGTCGAGTTTGATGCGCGGAACGAACGTCGGGTCAATCTTCTCGTCTGCCGGCACCACCGTGAATGTCGCCTGACGCCGGATCAA
>JAKEEV010000257.1 GCA_022616395.1 Planctomycetia bacterium
ATCACGTCCATGCGGGTGAGCCACCAGATGCTTTGAGGCTCTTGCGGATCCCACTTCATCCAGCTTCCCTCGGACACTCGGCGAATCGCGCTTCGGCAGCGCGGGGCTTTATCGGCCCACGATCCTCCGCGAACAACGTGCCCCCACTTCTGGTCGGTTGGAACGGTCACCGGGCGGATGCTCAGTTCGATTTTGGCGCGCTTCTTGTACGCTTGCGGATCGTATTGATCGAGTGTCCACTCCCAGACGTTGCCGTACATGTCGTGGAGGCCGAACGGGTTGGGCTTTTTCGTGCCGACCTTGTGGGTGGTGCCCTTCGGGCGGTCGTCGTCGGGCGAGTTCTCTTTCGTCCAGCCGTATTCGTCCATCATCTTCGGATCGTTGCCGAAGAAGTACGCGGAGTCGCCCTTTCCTCCGCGCGCCGCATATTCCCATTCGGCTTCGGTGGGGAGTCGATACGCGCGGCCGGTCTTCTTCTGAAGCCAGGCGCAGTACATCATGGCCGCGTGGTGAGTCATGCACAGCGCCGGGTGGTCGTCGCGGTCGTGGCCGTAAGTGGCATCGACGAAGGTGTTGGTTGGTCGCGTGACCGCATCCGGTCCGAACTTCTTGGCGGCGGTGTCGTCCGCCCTGAGGAAGTTCTCGTCATACCAGAACGTATCGTACTCATCCCAGTCAACTTCGTACTTCGCCATCCAGAAGCCATTCACCTTGACCTTGTGTTGCGGACCTTCGTTGGCGTCGCGTCCGGGTTCGGACTCGGGGCTGCCCATCGTGAACTCGCCGCCGGGAAGATAAACCATCTCGAACTGAGCGGCCAGATCGACCCGTTTGGTCTTCGGCGGGTCCGCGAGCGGGTCTTCCACAACGGTTTT
The DNA here is from genome assembly GCA_022616395.1 of Planctomycetia bacterium. Classification (GTDB taxonomy): domain Bacteria; phylum Planctomycetota; class Planctomycetia; order Gemmatales; family Gemmataceae; genus Gemmata. Next base: position 876 of record JAKEEV010000257.1, read on the forward strand.
GAAGCCACTTGTCTTCTCGATGTAGTTCTTGCGTTCGAGTTTGGCGGGTTTGGGCTGGGTGGTCGGGGTGGATGGCTTCTCCTTGCGCGGGATGGCAAGCGCGAGAAGTGGAAGGGTGAGAAGGATCGCGACGGAAGTGGTGTATTTGCGTGGCATTCTGGTAGATTCTCCGATGGAGAAGCCGGTGTCAACCGTTTGGTGAGGAACAGCGATGAACCAGAGCATCGGGCGGACGGTTTTCTGGGCTTATCTTATCCTTCTTGGAGTGACTTGGCCCGCGAAAGCGGCCGATCCCCAGCGATGTGAGTTTGAAGCGCAGCACATGGGCACGACCTTTCGGATTGTGCTCTACGCAAACGACAAGGACACCGCGAAGAAGGCTTCCGCCGCCGCGTTTGCTCGTGTCGCGGAACTTGATGGCATCATGAGCGACTACAAGAAGGACAGCGAACTGATGCTGCTTTGCAAGAAGTTCGCGACGGTGGTTGGTGAACCGGTCAAAGTGAGCGACGATCTGTTCTTTGTGCTTCAGAAGGCGGAGGAGCTCTCGAAGAAGTCGGATGGTGCGTTTGATGTGACCGTTGGCCCCGTGGTGCAACTCTGGCGACTCGCTCGGCGCACTCAGCAACTTCCCGACTCGAAGGAACTCGCCGCGGCGATGGCGAAGGTTGGTTACAAGAAGGTGAAGCTCGATGCGAAGAACAAGACGGTGCAGTTAACAACTCCCGGAATGCAACTTGACCTCGGCGGGATCGGGAAGGGCTTCGCCGCCGATGAAGCCTTGAAGCTTCTGCGCGCGAAGTTCGGCATCAAGCAAGCGCTGGTCGCCGCGGCTGGAGACATTACTTGCGGTGATGCTCCTCCGGGTAAAGATGGCTGGGTGGTGGATATTGCTCCCATCGCGAAAAAGCAGAAACCGCGAACGCTCAAGCTCGCGAACGCCTCGGTGAGCACGTCCGGCGACCTGGAACAGTTCGTCGAGATCGGCGGCGTGCGCTATTCACACATTCTTGACCCGAAGACCGGCATCGGGCTAACCGGTCGGCGCAGCGTGACTGTGATCGCGCCCAACGGCATCACCGCGGATAGTATGACGAAGGCCGTGAGCGTTCTTCCGCCAAAGATTGGCTTGAAACTCGTGGAGGATACTCCCGGCGCTGCGGCTTACATTGTGGTGCTCGACAAGGACGGAGAGCTGGTCTTCCATGCAAACAAGCGGTTCGGTCAGTTCTTGCAGAAGTAACGCGGAAGAGCTTTCGACAGGATAACAGGATGAGGACAGGATCAAGATCAAAGTCCTTCTGAACTCATCTGGTTCCTCCCGTTATCCTGTCGAAGTTCTTCTGTCTTTGATTCCGCATTCCGAATTCCGCATTCCGCATTGAGAGGTGTCCCGTGGACGAACTCATCAAGACCGTCAGCGAGAAGGCCGGCATCAACCCCGAACAGGCGAAGGTCGCGGTCAATAGCGTGATCGAGTTTATCAAGGGGAAGTTGCCGGGCATTGGCGAGCAGGTTCAGGGAATGCTCACCGGTGGGGAAGGAAGCGGTGTCGCGGGGAACTTGCTTGATGCCGCGCGGAAAAAATTCGGAATTTAAGATCGTTGCTGAAACTTTTTCGCGCTGGGGGTGTACTAAGGTTGTACGCAGCTTGCCCTCAGTGGAACGAGTTTCAGTCGGCTTGGTGCTTTGCTGGTGTTTGGGCCGAAAGGCCGAAAAGACACGGCCCAAACACCAGGCGCACCAAGCCGACTGAAACTTGATGGCGTTTCCGATTCGCGATAAAGCCCTCCGCGACAGCAAAACGCACTTTTTGTCGGCCGCTCACCGACAGCGCTGCTCTCCGTACTCTTCCGCGAGATCGTCCGGCCCGAACCCACAACTTACGGGTTCACGTGGCTGTGCGTTCATCGTCCGCGCTCAAGGATGGACTCGCCTTCCATCCGGCTTGGCTCGGCGGAGCTTTCTGCTTTGCCTTGACGCCTCGCCAAAGAACCCCCGCGGGGATCTCCCGCGGGGGTTTCTTTTTTCAGAGGAGTAGACGGACAGAATGGCGCTGTGTGCCGTTCTTCAGAGTAGTCATCACGCTCCGCGTGATGTCGCGAGCAACGCGAGCCAAGAGAAAGTCTCGTCGCGCAGCGATCACAGGGAAAGACCCATCACGCGGAGCGTGAGGACTACTCTGAAGAACCACCGCAAAGCGGCGAGCTACTTTGTGTGCTTCCCATCTCTTCTCCCCTCGATTACTCTGTTGCTACTCTTCTCCTCACTCTTGGAGCCTCTCCCATGCCACCCACAACTCGCCGCGCGTTTCTCGCTTCTTCCGCAATTGCCACCGCGGGGCTTCTCACGGAGTCTGCGCGTGGGTTCGCGGCCAACGACACGCTTCAAATTGGGCTTATCGGAGTCGGCGGGCGATGTAAGCACTTGCTGAAGTCGTTCCCGGCGCTGCCGAACGTAAAGATCACGGCTGTCTGCGATGTGTGGGACCAGAACCTCAACGAAGCGAAGAAACTTGCCGACCCAAAGGCATTCGCCACGAAGCAGCACGAGGAACTGCTCGCCCGCAAGGATGTGGACGCGGTGCTGATCGCAACGCCAGACCACTGGCACGTGGCTCACACGGTCGATGCGTGCAAGGCGGGGAAGGATGTGTATGTCGAGAAGCCGCTGACTCACGATTTGAGTGAAGGCAAGGCAGTGATCGAGGCCCAAAACGACAACAAGCGCGTGGTGCAGGTTGGCACTCAGCAACGGAGCATGACACACATCCTGAAGGCTTACGAGGTGCTGAAGGCGGGCACGATTGGGAAAGTGCATAAAGTCCACTGCACCTGGAACCGCAACGCGGCCCGCGCTCAGAAGGGCAAGGACAAGATGGACCCGAACTCCGTGGACTGGAAGCGGTTCCTCGGCACCGCGAAGGAGCAACCATTTGATGCGTACCGCTTCCGCCAGTGGAGATGGTTCTGGGATTTCGGAGGAGGAATCTTCACCGATCTGATGGTTCACTGGATCGATGTGGTTCACTGGTTCCTCGCCCTCGACCACCCCGCAAGCGCTGCGAGCATCGGAGACTGGTTCCACGCGAAGGATGTGTGGGAAACACCCGACACGGTTCAAACACTGATGCGTTACCCGAAGCAGGAAGTGCAGGTGTACTTCGAGGGGACGTTCAGCAGCAACCGGCTGGGTTCGATGGTCGAGTTCATGGGCACGGAAGCGACACTCTACATCGACCGCGGGCGCTACGAGGTGATCCCGGATCGCGGAAAGAAGAAGCCCGAACCCTCTTCACTGATCCTGGGGAAGGGCGAGAAGGGTTTGGACTTCTACGACAAGCCCGATGGCGAACTCCTTCACCTGACGAACTGGATTGAGTGCATTCGCGACCGCGCGAAGAAGGTCGCGTGCCCGGCAGAAGCCGGCGTCAGCGCCGCCAGCGCCGCCCACCTTGCGAACCAGTCGGTCCGCAGCGGGCAAGTCGCGGTGTGGAAGTGAAAGGTCTGATTGTGTTCTGTCGAAAAACATACTCTACCCGGAACTCTTCAATCCGTTCGGAGGATGCCCAATGCCTGCTACGAAGTGGCTGTTTCTCTTGGTCGTAGTATGTACCGGCTGTTCGCGACCACCGGAGCCAACCCCAACCCCCCGGCAAGGACCGATAGAACAACCTCCAACAGGTCCTGGCGCCAAAGGCAGTGACCCACCAAAACCACCGGACGCTAAGACTGACGAGTCGCAAGAAAAGGCTGCGATCTTCGTCAAGAAACGAGGAGGGTGGGCCGATCGAGACAATAATCAACCCGGTAACCCCGTAGTTGGGGTTACCGGGTTGGACTTTGACCTGACAGATGCGGATTTGAAGGAACTCGCACCACTCAAGAGCCTCACCAAACTCAGTCTTATCAACACACAGATCACCGACGTTGGACTAAAGGAACTCGCATCATTCAAGAAGCTCAACAAACTCTATTTGAGACAAACGAAGATTACCGACAAGGGAATCGTGGAACTTACCGGTCTTAAACACCTCACTGAACTGAGTTTGGCAAGTACTGCAGTTACCGATGTTGGATTGAAGGAACTCGCACCACTCACCAGCCTTACGCGACTCGATCTCGAGGATTGCCACGGTGTCACTGACTCCGGTTTGAAACACCTTGCCTCTCACCCCAATCTCTCCGCGCTGGAGATTGGTGGTTCGGCGTATGGTAAGAGCAAAGTAACTGACGTGGGTCTAAAAGAACTCACATCATTGAAAAAGCTCACGAAGCTCAGCTTGTCGGAAACTTCAATAACCGACGCCGGCCTGAATGAGCTCACGGCGTTGACCAATCTCAACGAACTTAACCTATTTGGTACAGCTGTCACTGATGTGGGCGTGCAGAAACTCACGTCGCTCACCACCCTGACCGAGTTAGGGCTCGCCAAAACTAAAGTAAGCGATGCTGGGTTGAAGGAACTGGCCAAACTTACCAAGCTCACGTTGCTGAACGTGGCTCAGACAGCAGTCAGCGAGGAAGGAGTGAAGGAATTCCAGAAGGCGTTGCCGAAGTGCAAGATTATCAAGTGACTACAACATCGAGAATTTCTTTCGGAGCTTTCCCATGACTCGCTTTCTCTTCTCCTCGCTCGCCATGTTCCTGTGCTTCTCGCTTGCCCTGGCGCAGCCGAAGGAGCGGCCGAAGCTCACCGATGCGAAAGTGCTCACTGCCGATCATGTGTACAAGAAGACCACGGAGGGCGAACTTACGCTCCATTGCTTCATGCCCGCAGACTGGAAGGCCACCGACAAGCGGCCGGTTATCGTGTTCTTCTTCGGAGGCGGATGGAAGAACGGTTCGTATACTCAGTTCGTTCCGCAATCGGAATACTTCGCCAGTCGCGGACTTGTCGCGATCTCCGCGGACTACCGCATTCTCAACAAGCACAAGACAACGCCCGACAAGGCCATCGAGGACGCCAAGACTGCCATCCGATGGGTGCGCGTCAACGCGGCAAAGCTCGGCATCGACCCGGACAAGGTGATCGCTGCCGGAGGGTCAGCGGGCGGGCACCTCGCTGCGTCAACAGCGCTCGTCGAGAAGTTCGAGGACAAGAACGACCCGAAGGCGTCATGCAAGCCGAATGCGCTGGTGCTCTTCAACCCGTTCCTCAACGGCAAGGGGCGCACGATTGAAGGGAGCGACGGGAAGAACATCGCGGAGGCCATGTCGCCGACACTTTACCTGAAGAAGGACGCTCCTCCGTGCATCCTGTTCTACGGCACGAGCGATGCGATGCTCGACATGGGCAAGGAGTATGCGACCAAGTGCAAGGAACTCGGCGTAAAGGCAGAACTCTACACGGCCGCGGATCAGCCACACGGATTCTTCAACCGCGAGCCGTGGAATGTGCAGACGGCGATCAAGGCCGACGAGTTCCTCACATCGCTCGGCTACCTGAAAGGCAAACCGACCATCAAGCCGCCCGCCAACGCCCCGGAACTCAGGCACGAGACGATCAAGTAGCGTGTAAAGTGGGGCGGAAGTGGGTCTACTGGCTCCGAAAGTCGTCAATCGCGGTGCGGATTCTCGCGGCCTGTAACGCACCCTGTTACAGAATTTTACTTGACAAATGTTCATTAACTATACAGAATAATAGTAGTTGGCGAGTGCGAAGGTGGGATGTGCTGTTCGCCTCCTTCCGGTTCTCGTCGGGTTGAACGGCTCGCCCCGCGTTTCGCTTGGTTTTTAGGGGTTTCGGCCCGATAAAGGCCACCCCCTGGCTTTATCAAACCCCATGTTTTCAAGGAGTTGCGGCCCATAAAGGCCACCTCTTTGCACCGCAAAGTGAGAAAACCCCACAAATCATGGAAAACGAGAAGAGGACGAAAAGGAGGGGGGTGGCGGGGGAGGGTACGCTCCGACACCCGAAGTTCGCCAAGCGCAAGGCGACGACTGGCCCAGAGACTCACCTGTGCCCACTCAAGGAGATTCACCCATGCTCACACGCACACTGGCACTGGTCGCGGCGATCACATTCGCGCCGGTCGCGAAGGCGGACGACGTGAAGGACGCGGAGGCCAAACTGAAAGAGTATCTGGGAGCCATCAAGGGGAGCGAAGCCGGTCGCGTGACCGCGCTGACCGCTGATGGAGTGAAGGAGACGTTCCCGGATCACGTACTCTTCTCGCACGTCATTCCGCTCTACCCGGTCGCACGCGAAGCACCGCCACCACTGAAGCACGCGAACGTGATCGCGATTCCAAAGAAGAAGGACGGCAAGCCCATCCTGATTACGGATGCGAAGGCACTGGAGAAGTTCTTTAAAGAGAACGCGCGGCCCGTGAAGAAGTCGGACGAAGGGGATGAAGCGGTGAAAGCGTGGTTGCGAACAACGGCTGAACTGAATCAGGATGGCTTCTTCAAGTTCAATGTGAAGGCCGGGCCGAGCAAGGTCGAGGGGAATACCGTCATGGCGACGGGAGAAGCTCCGGTCGATCCGAAGGGCAACATGGACAAAGGCTCGATCAAGGCCACTATCACCTTCAAGGAGGGAAAGCTCGCTTCAGCAGACACGAAGGTCGCCATCACCGCCGGGATGCGTCCGCGCTGTCAGGCGACGAAGTTGCTCGACCCAGACCCGATCGTGCGGTTGATGGCTGAAGACTCGATTCGCGTGATGGGTTCATCCATCAAGCCATATCTGGACGACCAGCGCTCAAAGGCATCGCCACAGTTGCGCGAAGCGATTGATCGCGTCTGGGCGAAGGCGATGGCCGAAGGGCGATGATTCAAAGTAGTAGAAGGTATCCGTGTGCCGGTCTGAAAATCCATGGCACACGGAGACCTTCTACTTTCAGCCCGCGCCCAGACCGGGTCCATTCAGGATCGCGGTATTCATCGTTCCATCCTTGATCGTGAACACGCCGGGGAAGTTCGCTTCCCACGGCGCGTTCGCCTCCGGGCAATACTGTCGGCCGTTCGATTCGATGGCCGCGACTCCCGGAATGTGCGCCGCAAGACCCGCGGAGTGAATGAGAGATGCACCCACGCACGTCAAGTCTTGCACACAGCGGAATAGCCCGTACTTCTGAGCCGCGGCCGCCAACAGAAGCGACTGCGTTTGCCCCTTGCACGCCTTGAACGCAACACCGGTGTAACCCATCTCCATCGCGAGCTTGAGCGATTCGAGATCGACAAGTGATTCATCAATGACTATTGGCTTGTAGCGGGCGGCCTCGTGCATCTTGTTCGCCGGGTTGGCCTTCAGATCGCGCGCGGTCGGTTGCTCAACGTACTGCACGCGGTCGTAACCGCCTGGGGTACGTGCTTTCAACTGCCGAAGGAATTCGAGCAGGTATTCGACATTCTGGCACCGCTCGTTGAAGTCGAGCGAATACCACCACTGAGTCACCCCGCGCTTGCGTTGAGCTTGTTCCGCAACGCCGTGAACGGCGACGACGCGATCCACGTCCCACGCCAGGTCATCGCCGTTGAGCTTGATCTTCAGGTGAGTCAATCCATCGCGCAGAATCCACTCACCAAGCGTGTTTGGCAGTCCGTCAGTGAGTTTCTCCTTCACATCCGCCTCGGTAAGTGCGTCGAGCGCGCCGACAAGGTGATAGAGCGGCATCGTTGGCTTCGGCTCGGTCGTGATGTAGCGGTCGAGTTGCTCGCCTTTGAATTCGTCTCCGAGAAAGTGGTCGAGGGGCTTGTCGAAGTACGGAGGCGAGTAAGTCTGGTAGCAGTTCAGTCCGTAGAGCTTGCCGAATGCATCGTGAACGGCAGCATCGAACGCGGAGGCGACCACCAGCTTCGCC
>JAKEEV010001397.1 GCA_022616395.1 Planctomycetia bacterium
CTGTTCGCAGTGGGAAACTCGGCTTACTATAACGGATACAAACTCCGCACTCGGCCTTTCTCGGAGAGTTCTCATGATCCGCCTCGATGCGAACCGACCCGCAACCTTCTGCGATGGCCTCACCCGTCGCGATTTCCTTCACGCGGGCGCGATTGTGCCTCTGGGGTTAACGCTCGCGGAACTGAACCGCGCCAAAGCCGCTGGCGCGAAAGATGACGATGTGAACTGCATCATGCTGTTCCTCGTCGGTGGGCCGAGTCAACTCGATTCGTGGGACCCGAAGCCCAAAGCACCCGCTGAAGTGCGCGGACCGTTCAACTCGATCAAAACGAATGTGCCCGGCATGGAGGTGTGCGAAATCTTCCCCAAGATGACGAAGATTGCGGACAAGTTCTCGCTCATTCGCACCGTCTACCACACCGCGACGGCAGTTCACGACACCGGCCACCAGATGATGCAAACCGGCCGGCTCTTCAGCGGTGGCGTGGAGCATCCACACATCGGCTGCACGCTCGGTTATCTCAAAGGCGGTCGCGGAGAGCTACCCGCACACGTCTTGTTGCCAAAACCCATTGGCCGAACTGGTGGAAACTTGCCTCACGGACACACCGCGGGCTATCTCGGCAAGCCTCACGACCCATTCATTCTGAACGCGGACCCGAACGCGCCCGACTTCAAGGTGCCCGATCTCCTTCCTCCTGATTACATCACCGCTCTGCGCGCGGAGCGCCGGCAGAAGCTCCGAGATGCAGTGGATGGAGCCACGGAAGCCTTCGAGCAGAGCGCGGCGGCCAAGCAACTCGACAACAACTTCCACCTCGCGTATCGGCTGATGTCTTCCGTGAAGGCACGAGACGCATTCGCGCTGGAGAAAGAGCCAGCCAAGACGAAGGAGCGCTACGGCCGCACGCGGTTCGGTCAGTCGTGCCTCATGGCGCGCCGATTGATTGAAGCCGGCGTACGATTCGTCACGGTCAATATGTTTGAAACAGTCTTCGATGAGGTGACGTGGGACATTCACGGCTCGAAGCCGTTCACGGACATTGTTCAGATGGCGAAGGAAGTCGCCCCGAACTTCGATCAGGCATTCACCGCGCTCATTGAAGACTTAAGCGAGCGCGGTCTCTTATCGAACACGATGGTAACGGCAGTCGGCGAATTCGGCCGAACACCGAAGGTAAACCCGGCCGGCGGACGCGATCACCACCCTGGCGCCTGGACAGTTCTTCTGGGCGGCGGACCGATCAAGGGCGGGCAAGTGATCGGAGAAACGGATGAACACGCCTATGCTCCGAAGACGCGCCCCGTGACAACGGGCGAATTCGCCGCGACTCTTTACAAGGGGCTTGGCATCGACCCGCACAAGGAACTTCCTGGTCCGCAAAACCGCCCGCTGCCGATAGTCGAGTACGGCCTCAAGCCGATCAACGAATTGTTCTGAGGATCATGCCGCCCACGATCCTCCTCGCCTTCAGCCCCGAAACGAGCGATGCCCTCACGCTGTGGGGGTTCGTCGTTGGCGTGGTAGGATTAGTCGTAGGTGTTGTGGGTTTTGGGTACACGATTTACCAAGTATGGAAGGTAAAAGCCGCTGCGGAAGCAGCGAAGGAAGCCGCCGAGAAGACGCTTGCCGAGAGTCGAGAAGCGTACGAGAAGTTAGCTGGCGCGTTCGCGTCACGGTTGCTCTCGGACCTTGAAGACGCCGTTAACAGCAAAGACTGGGCGTTGGCTACAATCCGAGCAAAGGATGTCGCGGAGTTGGTCAGTACCGCGTCTCAATCGATTCCAGATACCGTTGAGCTTGCGTA
>JAKEEV010000258.1 GCA_022616395.1 Planctomycetia bacterium
GAGCTCGCGCGCAATATCGTCTCGCCCGGCGTCACCGGAACGCTTACCCGCGACCAGGCGCTCGCCCGGCTGCTGGCGGGCACCGGGATGAGCTACCGCTTTACCAGCCCCGACACCGTGACCCTCGAGCGACTCGACCCGTTGAACGACTTGGTGAACGAAGCCAAGAAGCCGCTGCGGGTCGCGGAGAATGAGGCGACCCAAGCAGCACCGAGAAAGACCGGCCAAGATGAGCCGACCGTCCTCGAAGAGATGACGGTCACCGCCTCGCCTTCGGACGCGACGAGCTACAACGTCCCCAACGCAACCACCGCCACCAAGACCGATACGCCGATCATGGAGACACCAGCCACAATCAATGTTATTACCCGCGCGCAACTCGATGACCGGAAGGTGCTCGATGTCCGCGAGGCCTTCAAATACACGAGCGGGGTGAATCCCGCCTCCGGTGAGCGCGGCCCATACAACGGCAGCTTAACCTTGCGCGGGTTCAGCAACGAAGAGCAGCCGAGCGTGACCGGCAGTTTTATTTACCGCGATGGGTTCCGCGCTATTGGCGTGCCGGTCTCGATTGCAAACATCGAGCGCTTGGAACTGCTGAAAGGTCCTGCCACGGTGCTCTATGGCCGAGCCGAGCGGCCTGGTCAACGCGGTGTTCAAGCGACCTCTCGCGACCCCGTATTACTCCCTGGAACAGCAGTTCGGCTCTTTCGACCGCTATCGGACCAGCGGGGACGCCACCGGGCCCGTCACCCCGGAAGGAAGTCTGCGCTATCGTTTCGGGCTTGAGTACACGGAAACCGACTCGTTTCGTGACTTTGTTTTTAACAATCTGCTTTCGGTCGCGCCATCCTTGACCTGGAAGCCCAGCGAGAACACCGAATTCAACCTCCAGTTTGAATATAACCCCTATCGTTGTAGATCTCACGCGACAACAGTGTTCAGACCGTTACTGGTTCCCAAGCTCCAGCTTGGGAACCCGGTTGGGAAGCTCTAGCTTGCCCGAATCCATCCCCCCGTTGGAATTTGCAATCGCACAAATGAAGAGCCAATGCGGTCAACCGAGCGCCGCCTGGCTAGACGTGAAGCAGGAGCTTCACGTCCCGGGTTCCCAAGCCGGAGCTTGGGAAC
>JAKEEV010000259.1 GCA_022616395.1 Planctomycetia bacterium
CCGACCGGTCGCGGATCGTGCGATTCCTTACGGCATCCGGGCCGAAACTATCGACGGTAACGACCCGGTGGCAACCTGGAACGCCATCGACCGCGCGATGCGCTACTGCCGACGCGAGCGCAAGCCCTTCCTGCTTGAGGCGATGGTCAGCCGGTTGCACGGTCACTCGTCTTCGAGCGGCGCGCAGCGCAACTGGAACGAAACCGACCCGCTGACAACCTTCGAGCAGAAACTCTTCGATGCCGGCGCGATCGACACGGCCGCCGTGCGGACACTCAAGGAAGACGCGAAGAAGGAAGCAGACGCGGCCGTCGTCCAGACGATGAAGGAACCCGAACCAACTCGCGATGACGTCTATGCGTTTACTTACGCTCCAAGCGAAGTGGACGCGGTGTATTCTCAAGACTTCACTGGCTTACCCGGAGTTAAATAAGAGTTCACCACCGGGATTTCAGATTGCAGATTTCTGATTGACGATTGAAAGACAAGAGAGCACACCTCCACCTTGCTTTTCAATTACCAATCACAAATCTACAATCTGAAATCCCGGTGGTGAAATGCATTTTGGTCGAGGAATGGCGATGGCGAATATGGCACAAGCGGTGCGAATGGCACTGCACTACGGCGAGATGAATCTGGGCGTGACCGATGTGTTCGGCGAGGATGTCGGTCCGCCTCTCGGCGGCGTGTTCACCGCGACACAGGGCTTAAAGACCGCGTGGAACACGCCGCTCGACGAACGCGGAATTCTCGGCACCGCGATGGGCATCGCTTATGCCGGCGGTCGGCCTGTTTGCGAAATTCAGTTCTGCGATTACGCGCTCAACGTCCTCGATCTCTTCAAGATTGCCGGTAACCAGCACTGGGCGGGCGGTGGGGGGTTCGACATGCCCATTGTCGTGATGACGCCCAACGGCGCGGGCATTCGCGGAAGCCTGTATCACTCGCACAGCTTCGAGAGTTGGGCGAGCCGACTGGCGGGCTGGAAGATCGTGATGCCGTCCACCGCGCTCGATGCTTACGGTCTGATGCTCGCGGCGATCAAAGACCCGAACCCGGTGTTGGTGCTTCTGCCCAAGGCTCTCATGCGCGCCAAAGATGCGCGCCTGATTCCGGGCGAGCCGGCCGATAGCGACGAACTCAGCCGTATGATTGACGCACCCATCGGCGACCGCACCGCTTGGGAACCGCAGTGGCCCGACGTGAAGGACTACACGATTCCGCTCGGAGTGGCCGAACTGGTCCGCGAGGGGAACTCCGGCACGATTATCAGTTATGGAAGACCGCTTCCACTGTGCGTTCAAGCCGCGGACGAACTCGCACGCGAGGGTGGTTATAGCTGCGACGTAATCGACCTGCGGAGCATTTTCCCTTACGACTGGGATATGATCTCGCGTAGCGTGATGAAGACTGGTCGCGTGCTGATCGTCAACGAGGACACGGAAGTGACCAACTTCGGCGAACACCTGCTGCGCCGGGTGATCGACGAGCACTTCTACGACCTCGTGGTCCGCCCGCGAACGCTCATGGGCAAACACGTTCCGGGCATCGGCATGAACCAGAACTACGAAACGAACAGCGTCCCGCAACTCGGAGACATACGAACCGCGATGTGGGATTTGGCGACCGAAGCGGCCTAGCCGCGTCATTGGTCATTGGTCATTGGTTATCGGTTCTGGACTCCCGACGTGGCGGTGACCTTCCAGCACATGACCAATGACAAATGACCAATGACGAATGACAAAGGACGAGCACACATGGATTTTCCTCTCCCCCCCGTTGGTGAAGGGTTGCTTGAGGTGGAGTTGACCCGCTGGCTGGTGCGGCCGGGTGATGCGGTCGTTCGTGGGCAGGGTCTCGCGGAAGTCATGTCGGACAAGGCGAGTATGGAAGTGCCCTCGCCGTTCGCGGGCACGATCACCGAACTGAACGCGACACCCGGCACGAAGGTGAAGGTCGGGCAGAAGTTCCTGAGTTATAACCCGGTTGCCGAGAGCACCGCGGTTCCTCACCCGACACGCGAGCGCGTCGAAGCCTCTGCTCCTGTTGCAACAACGACCGCACCAACACGAGCCGTTGCGAAACCCGACAGCAACGGTCACCCTTCGCCCGTTGGCCCGCCAGCCGCGCCATCGGTGCGGATGCTTGCACGCAAGCTCGGCGTTGATCTGGCAAGCGTTCGCGGAAGTGGACCGCACGGGCGAATCCTGCTTGATGACCTCACGCCGTATCTTGCTCCCAAGCCAACCACCAACTCGCGCCCGGCGGCTCCCTCGACCGGCACCGATCTGTCGAAGCTCGACTTCGGTGTGGCCGGCACGCGAATGAAACTCATCGGCATGCGCCGGCTGATCGCCGAGCACATGGTCGAGTCGAAAAAACACATCCCGCACTATTCGTACATCGACGAATGCGACATGACCGACATTGTTCGGCTGCGTGCTCAACTCCGCGAGCCGTTTACGAAGGCCGGTGTGAAGCTCACGTATCTGTCGTTCTTCGTGAAGGCCGTGGCCCGCGCACTCAAGGAAGTGCCGATTGTGAATAGCACCTTCGACGAGTCCGCGGGCGAGGTCGTTCTGCACGACAAGTACAACATTGGCTTTGCGGTGGCCGCTCCCAATGGATTAATCGTGCCTGTCATCAAGGACGCCGACAAGAAGGATGTCGCGGCTATCGCATCAGATATAGAGCGACTTGGAGGAGATGCGAAGGCCGGCAAGAGCAAGCTCGAAGACCTGAAGGGTGGTACATTCACCGTGACTTCCGTCGGCGGAATCGGCGGGCTGATGTCCACGCCGATTATCAATCACCCGGAGGTTGGCATTCTGGGAGTCGGCAAAGTCGTGAAGCGACCGGTGTACGACTCAAACGGCGCGATCCGCCCCGCGGACATCGTGTACCTGTCGTTCTCGTTCGATCATCGTGTTGTGGATGGCGCTGTGGGTGCTGCGTTTGGAAATGCGGTCATGCGGTATCTGCAAGCTCCTGCTCTGTTGCTCTTGCCGGAGAAGATCGGTGGCTGATCCGCCGGCGAACCTCACCCGCAAGGGTGGGGGTGATGTGACCCACCGCCCTGGCGGGCGGGGTTCGCCCGAACTCCTCGCTGCTATCTTGCTCACCGCAGTCGCGGTGATTCTGGCTCTCGCCCCGCCGCTGATGCCGGACTTCTTCATCTTCCGGCTCGGTTCGCTTCTCGCGGCACGAGGAGAGAACCCTTACGACCTGGAGAAGATCCGCGCTCACGTCGGGGAGCAATTCCCAGACAACAAAGGGCTGAAGGCAAACTGCGGTTACTTCTTACCGCCGCAAGCCGTGGTGTTGTTCCTGCCGTTCGCGATGCTCCCGTGGCCGGTGGCGAAGATCGCCTGGGCGCTTCTCATGGGAGCCGCGGGCTTTGCCATCGCGCAACTTCCGCGCTTACTCCGCCGACCGACCGACTCACTTGAACCTAGTTCGAGTCTCACCACGAAGCTCGTGCCGTTTCTCTTGCTCCTGAACTTCCTCACTATCGCGGTGGTGATGGTGGGTCAGTTCTCGGTGCTGTTCGTGGGGTGTGTTGCGGCGGGGTTGTGGTGCTTCGAGCGCGGAGGGCGGTTCGCGTTGTTGGGAGTGCTTCTGTGGTCGGTGCCGTTCGTGAAGCCGCACGTGGCTCTGCCTCTGATTCCGCTGGCGTGGTATCTCTACGGCTGGAAGCGCGCTGTGGGCGTGTTAGTGGTTGTGGGCTTGTTGAACGTGCTCGGAGCGACCATCGTTGGCGGGTCGCCGATGTTTCTGCGCGACTACTTCGCGCATCTGTCGAGCACCTTCAAGGCGGTGGACTTCAACCGGGCCGCGTTGAACTACGAGATGCTGAGCTGGAACCGCCTTCTGTATGTACTCACTCAGCCGCACTTCGGAGAGCGGTTCCTGATCGAGCAGAACGCGATCACGGCAGTTGCTTCGTATCTGGTGTGGTTCGGGCTGGTGATTGGTCGCTGCGCGATTGCGAACGTGTTGCCCTCAGCGGCGTGGGCGACGGCCGCGACTGCCGCCGCGGCGACCTTCTGCCCGCAAGTGTTGGGTTACGAAGCTCTGGTGCTGATGTTGGCGGTGCCGTGGGTGAGGGAGTTGTTCACCGATGGCCGCCGCTCGTGGGCGTGGATCGTAGTTGCGTTACTCGCGTTGCAAGTGGTTCCGTACCAGACCTTCAGCCAGATCGGTTTCCACTTTCACCGACCGCTCGGAGTGGCTCTCTTCGCGCTGGTGGTGCTCTGCGGCCCACTCGGCACGAAGAAGGCGAGTTAAAACGAAGAGAAAGGCTCTTCGGCCTTCGTATCGCGGAGGTGTTCATTTCGGCTGCTTCGGTCGTCTTGTCTTTGAAGTTGGTGCGTTCGGTGTGGGAGGTTCGCCATGTTCCGTTCGCTTGCATTACTCACAGCGTGTTTCATTCTAGTCGGAGTGGCGAAGGCCGACGAACCGCAGCGAATCGCTCCTGGTCAGCAGCACGAGAATGTTCTTCCCGCCAACCCGAAGCGCTGGCGAGGGAACATCGATCCCAAGAAACTCCGCGAACTGGCCGAGGGTGGGAGTAGCGACTGGCTCTCGAAGGACCGACGCAAGACTCTGGACGAGTTGATGAAGGAAGTGCCTCCGAAGTACCACCCCATGATCAAGGAATACTTTGAAAAGCTGAAGAAGATGCAGAAGGATAAGAAGTGAGTTTCACTGCCAGCGCACGGTGAGTTTTCCTTCCTCGCGCGCTCGGCGTTCCAGATAGCGTAAACCCCAGCGTGCGCAGAAGAAAAACACCACCGCCAGCCCGCCAAGTACACTCAACTCCACCCACACTTCAAACAGCCCCGGCGTGCGGAATAGCACCTGCCGCATCGCGTCCATGCCGAGCGTTAGCGGAATGGCGCTGGCAACGAGCGCGATCATGCGCGGAAGCACCGTCACCGGGAAGTTTGTGCCACTGAGCAGGTAGACCGGCTCCTGAAGAAGATTCACCAGGTGCCACGCCTCTCGACCCCAGAGCAAGAACACCGACGCGAAGAGCATCCCCAAGCCATAGAGAGCCGCGAGCGTCACGAAAAACGCCAGCACGAGCAACCACCAGCTCGACGGGTTGATCGGCACATCAAACATCAACACCCCCGCAATCACAATCGCGGTAGCGCGCACGATGGTTGTTGTCATGCCCCCAAGAGCCATCCCAGTGAGAATCGCCATCATCGGCGCGGGGGACATCACATAGAGTTCGAGGTTGCCGGAGTCGCGTTCCCAGTAGAGTTGTGCTCCCATGCCCCAGAGCACGTTGAGCCAGAACGTGGTCATTGCCGCGCCGAGCACGAGGAAGCCCGTGTAGGCTTCAGGCGCATTCATCGCGCGATACGCATACGCGAACGCGGCCACCGCCAACACCGGAAGCACCGTTTCCTGAATCATCCACGAATTGCTGCGAAACAACCACGCTACACGCGGATACGTGCGGGCGAGTGCGGCAGACACAAAGAGTCGGAAGGTTGAAGGCATCGAATTCAGCCAGGAGGGTAGAGGTTGCCTGCGTCCCACGGATGATCGAACCACTCGAACCGGTTATCTGGATCGCGGACGAGTCTTCCCCGCCGGTGCATCAACTTCGCGAGGAGATGCGCATGCTCGTCGTCTTCCGTTTCGGTCGGGAATAGCCGCTCGACCTCGGCCAACTCCTCCGCGTTGATCGGCATCCACCGCAACCAGATGTGATCCTCACCGTCGGGTAACCAGGTGATTTCCTGGAACTGTTCCAGAAAGGGTTGATGGCATTCGCGGCACGCATACAGGCAGTATCCCTCGTGAGGTGCTTCGTACAGCGACCGAACGTGTTTCAATTGAAACTCGCTTCGCGACGCGGGGACGGCGCGACACACGAGGCAGCCGAGTTTTTCGGGTTCGGGGGCGCTCATGCCTATTTCTCATTCTTGAGCAACTGACGCGGGTGTTGCTTCGTCGCTCAGTCCGTGCCCCACTCGCTCGATGAATACGTCTTCGAGCGTCGGCTCGACTTTCTTCATCGTCAGGATGCGCCCACCGCTGGTCACGAGCGATTGAACCACCGCTCCGATTGCCGGTTCATCGTGCAGAGACACTTTGAGTTCAACTGTGGTCGGGGTGGTCGTCGCGGTCGATTGATGCACACCGGGAAGCGACTCCACTTCCGCCCAGCCGTTTGCTCCAGGTGCCAAACTCAGTTCGTAGAGCGGATACTTCTGCACTTGCCGCTTCAAGTTGGCTGGCGAATCGCACGCGAGCACCTTCCCTTTGTCGATGATCGCCAGCCGGTCGCACAGTTCGTCCGCCTCGGCCATGTAGTGAGTTGTCAGAAGTAGCGTGCGGTCGGGTTTCTCCTTCATCCACTCCTTGATGAATGCACGAATGCCTCGCGCGCTGGTTACATCCAGACCCAGTGTCGGCTCATCGAGAAAGAGAATCTTCGGATCGGTGATGAACCCGCGGCAGAAGTTCATCTTCTGCCGCTGGCCGGTCGAGAGGTGACTGATTCGGCTATCACCCTTCTCGGTCATCCCGACCACGCCGAGCATCCGCTCGATCCGCTCCTTCGCGAGCGCAGTTGGTACGCCATAGATGCGCGCGAACAGCCAGAGGTTTTCGCGCACGTTCAGGATGCCGTAACCGCTCGATTCTCCTCCGCTGACCATGTTGATAAGCGGGCGGATCTTCTGTGCGTCCTTCACCACATCCAGCCCATCAACCTGAGCAGTCCCGGCGGAAGGGGCAAGCAGCGTGGTGAGAATTTTAATGAGCGTGGTCTTTCCGGCTCCGTTGGGTCCGAGCAGACCGAACAACTCACCCTGCGGAACTTCCAACGACACCTGGTCGAGCGCGATGAACTCCTGAGCCTCGTTCGCTTCCGTGGAGCTTTTCGGTTTAGACCACCACCATCTCCGCTTGCGGGCCTTGCGGTACGTGCGGCTCAGGTTGTTGGTGCCAATCGCGATGGGATTCATCAGGGCATTTTACGCCTCGTCGAGCTTGTCAGGGAATGGCAGGAGTTGGTGGGCGCGGGAGAAAGCCCCAGCCGGTTCTTCTCTCGTCGCACCCCTCCCAACAGATTGCAAAGGTGTTTGTGTCAGGGGTCGAGTTGTGGTCGCAAGGGTTTCGCCCTCTCCCGCAAGGGTGCTAAGTAGAAATCCTCGGTGGGTGGAAAGCCAGAAGACCCCTCACCCGCCGTTACGACTGACGCGAAGCGCGTCAGTCTACGGCGACCTCTCCCCGCTTTAGCGGGGCGAGGTGGGGTTTGCCCATTCCGTGTAGCTCAACGGAACTGCAAAAGCGCCCACCTCGCCCCGCTTTAGCGGGGAGAGGTCGCCGCCGCGGAGCGCCAGCTTCGCGAAAAGCGGCGGGTGAGGGGTCTTCTGGCTTTCCCACCTCTGAGCATTTCGACAGAGCACCTTGCGGGAGAGGGCAAAACCACAAACCCGCAACTTTGCAATCCATTGAACGCGGTGCAACAAGAAACACCAACTTCTCTCCCCGAATCGCCAGGTGTGAGATTTGAGGTGGAAGTGTCTTGACCGTGGAAGGTGACACAGGTAGATACACCCGCTCGTTCGGAAATCCCCCCAACCGGACCTCACTCGTCAGGTGACTTGATGACCCGGCGTGCGCACAGAGTCGCGCTCCAGGCGGAACAACTCGAGGATCGTTGCAACCCGGCCGGTTCCTTGATCCCGGCCGGTGAGTTTAATTGGACTCAATACAGCCCCACCGGCGAACTGGGCCAGTTACTCTGGAACGGCGGGAGTCTCATTTACCGCTCGCGCGTGGGCGGGGAGTGGCAAGCTCAGACAATCGCGGGGACCGGCGGATTCACAGCCGGAGAGTACAACTCGACCGACGAAGTTCAGCAGGCATCCCAGATTGCCCAGTTGGTGTTCACCACCGACGGAACTCCTCACGCGCTGTTTTTGGAACGACAGTGGAACGGGCAAGCCGGTCGGTATCAGACCCTCATCCAGCATCACGCACGCACAACCGCCGGGTGGCAGCGAATTGAAACGATCATCCCGCCCTGGTTGAGTCAGTGGGGGCCAAACAATCTGGTCGCTGAAGCGGGACCAAACAACTCAATCCACTTGATCTTCACGGAAACGTCGGTCGCAGGGACCGGAGTCGGGGTCTTTGGCAGCGGGCAACTCTATTCCGCCAACAACACTCACGGCTGGCAGTTCGCCAAGATCGCCAACACGGCCGATTTACGCCAGGATGTGTGGTTTACCGGCGGTCGGTGGGCTCCGAGATTCCTCTCGCTGGCTGTCGATGCCCGGAACCACGCGCACGTCACTTACACTCCCCAGTTTTATATCGCCGGGGCGTTCTCGACGGTGCGCAGCGAATTGCATTACGCCACCAACCGCACCGGAAGCTGGGTCTCGCAAACCGTGATGGGACCGCTCGACGGAACCGCAGACGCGGGTTTGGGAGCGAGTGTTGCGATTCGACCTGATGGTCAACCGGCCATCGCCAGCTATTACGTTGATCGCTATACCACCGGATCTCCTCAAAGTTCGCTTCTGCTCTACCACACGCTCGTCAACGGGCGATGGAATCGGGTCACGGTGACCAACCGGCCCGATGGTTACGTTGCGGGCGATGGCCCGCGGTTCACCGGGTTTGCTCCTCAGTTGTTCTTTGATTCCGCGGGGCGGGCGAACATCGTCTTTTCCGATGAGGCGGGCGAACACCTGCCCGTGAGTTTCGCCAACCAGCTCGCCGGTCAGATTCGCCTCGCGACTCAGAGCGGAAGCGGCTGGTCGATTCAGACGGTATTCCGTCAAACGAACCCGCTGGTCAATCAACTGCTCTACCCGGTGGCAGCGGCTCGAAACGGGCAGATCACCTTTGCCGGATTGCAGTCCAGGACCACACTCGATGGGAACCGCAATCCGATTCGCTCCGACTACACGATCATCGACCGAAACGCGCCCTTCGGACTGAGCACTCTGCCGACTCCAACCATCTCGCCAGTGCCAGCAGCGGCACCGACACCGAATCCAGTTTCCCTGAACGGGACGACGGAAAAGCCTGGCGGATGGGCGGTCGCGACCGATGCGGGAGTCACCGGACAAGTCTTTGTGTTTCGTGCTGATGGCACTCTGGCGATGGCCGTGACTCCGTTCGGGAACGGCTACACCGGGGGCGTGAGAATCGCGCGTGCGGACCTGACGGGCGATGGGATCGCTGATCTGGTTACGGCCACCGGTCCTGGCTCTGCATCGCGCGTCCGCGTGTGGAACGGCTTGAGCGCTTCGCTGGTCGCGGACTTCTCTCCGTTCCCAGGTTACGGCGGCGGATTGTGGGTCTCGACGGGAGACATGAACGCAGATGGCCGGCCCGACATCGCGGTGGGCACCGATCAGGGGAACGCTCCTCACGTCAAGGTGTTCAGCGGCTCTGGTTACGGGGAACTGGCGAGCTTTTACGCTTACGCGCCGGGCTTCCGAGGTGGCGTCCGGGTGGTTCTGGGCGACATCAACCGGGATGGCTTCGACGACATCGTCACCGGGCCAGGAGCCGGAGCCGGGCCGCACGTGTCCACGTTCGACGGCCGATCATTCACCTTCGGACTGGGTCCGCGGAAGGTGGCGAACGACTTCTACATGTTTACTCCCCAGATGACTGCCGGGTTGAACCTCGCGGTCGGCGACGTGGATCGCGACGGGTTCGCGGACATCATCGCGGCTCCGGCCAGCGGACCGGCACACTTACGGATTGTCAGCGGACAGGCGCTGGCGAGCGGCGCGGGACCGGCCGATCTCGTGAGCATGTATGCCTGGAGCAGAAACACAACCGGACTGCGTGTTTCGTCCGTTGATGCCGATGGCGATGGGGCAACGGATGTGCTGGTCGCTCCGGGCGGGCCGAACGCCGGCCGCATCGGGCTGTTTGCCGCTCCGGTCCTCTTCTCACACAATCCGGCCGCGCTTCAATGGATCGCTCCACTTCCCGGACTGACGACGGGGCTATTGGTGGGGTGAGATTGTCGTACTCACGCTCCGCGTGAGGGTCGTTTGCGAAGCAAGCGACTCTTGGTGAGCCGCTCCCTTGGCAGTAGTATCAAGGGGTGGCGGCTGAGGTCAGCAGTTCTCGTTTCGGGGTGTTGAAGCGCCCCCTCCCCCCACCACCCCCCTGCTTTTCTCCTCTGCTTGGTTTTCCCAGGATTTGTGGGGTTTTCTCACTTGGCGGTGCAAAGAAGCGGCCGTTATGGCCCCCAACTCCTTGAAATCATGGGGTTTGATAAAGCCA
>JAKEEV010001398.1 GCA_022616395.1 Planctomycetia bacterium
GACAAGAAGGACAAGTAGGCGACACGGAGCGGGAGCACCGACGCGAAAGCGATGGCTTCCACCTTGACAGCTTGCCGCACTGGGAATACTATTCTTTAGTACACTTGTGGAATAGAGTCCACAAGAGTGGCGTTGGTGTGCAATTCGGAGACGGATAGTTAATGTACTAACGTTCAAATGAGAATAGGTTGTGTTAGGAGTTTTCAAAATGCAACTCGCCGAAGTAGGCTCGGCAAGCCGAGCCTACTTGGAAGCACCTCTGACGTTCAAGCGACGATAGGTTGTACTACGCGTTTTCCAAAATGCAACTCGCGCGGAATCGCTCACTCGGAGTCAGGAGGCCACTTTTCCATTTGACCTCTGGCCCTCTGACCCTCTGGCTGTCTGACTTCCCGACAGAGCAACTCCCCACTTATGGGCTTTCCTTCGCGTGCGTTCGGCGCTTTTCCAGGTACGCGAAGAGCGCCAGAACCGCGACTCCCAACACGATTCCCGATGCGTACCACACCCACGTCTGTTCCAGGTTCACCGCGGCGTGCCAGATCATCGAGAAGATGTCGAGAAGCAAAAAACCAACTCCAAGATAAATGAAGGCGCGCACTCGCAAGAGGATTCCCAGCAGCACACCAAGCACACACAGAACCGCCAGCACCACCGGTAACCACACCGATTGCCCAACGCCCGCGAGGAACATGTCCGCGGCCGATGCGACGTAGATCATGCTGATCCCGGCGTAACGCATCGCGTTGGAAACTTCCGGCGTCAGTCGGCGACGGTTGACGTGTTCGGACACCAGCACGATGAGAGCCAGCGGAATCACCCACGCTTGCGGATGCACCGCGAAGGGCACTTCGTGATGTGTCAGCAGCGACCAGAGAGCCGCGTTCGTTGCCAGAGCTGCCAGTAGCGCCCAACCGAACGACTTTCTCGATAAAGCGACTAACCCATACACGCCACCAGCAAGTACCCACAACCAGGCGTAAGTGTCGAAGTGCTGAGGGAGTCGTTCGAGATAACCGAGCAGCGGCCCCAAGCCGGGCGCTTGCTCGCGCGCGAACTCACTGACGAACACGGGCGGCTTTATCCAGAACGCGAGTAGCGGCACAAGCGGCAAGAGCACACCAGTCCGGCGAAGCGGAATCGCCAGCACGGGAATCTTCCGCCGTCGTTCAAAGAACTCCGCCAGCCCGATGCCGATGTACGCCAGAGCCATCACGATGAACGTCCAGAGCTTCGCCAGTTCCTTGCGGCACAGTTCCGGCACGTTGTACCGAACTTGCAGGAAGAATAACACGATCAGCACTTCCGCGGTGTAGACGTAGATCGTGCGCCGCGTGGGACGCAACTCGAACGGGTCGTGTTCTTCCTTCAGCGCGAAGCGTAGCGCGAGCACAATCAGTCCGCCGATCCCGGCGAGCATCGTGAGCGCTTCGAGTCGGCTGAGCGGCGTTCGGCGCACTTCCGGATTCGGATCATAGACCGGCACTTGTTGAAGCAAGTTCACGCACAGCACAACGAACGCGCTGACCGCGGCCCACCCCACCACTCCGCGCATCGGCACACGCCAATTCTCGCTCAGGCGCAGCGCGGTTGCGCTTCCGACAAGCGCCGTGAATGCCAGAGCGACAAACAGCCAGCCGTTTCGGTGCAACCACGCGTGGCGGTCGGCCGGCTCCGGCCCTGACCACGCAAGAGCGACAAACGTGAACACACCCAACATCAACGTGACGCTGCGCAAAGTTCCGCGCAGAGCTTCCGGCATCGACTGAAGCATCACGGCGGCCGAAAGTGCCAATAGCGCGATCCCTGCGGGGTTCGCGAATCGCTCCCAAAGCTCGGGGGCAATTAAACCCATGCGCAGACCAAGCACAATCACCCCGAAGGCAACCAGACCCTGCGCACCGAAGAGCCACGCGAACTGGCCTCCTCGTTCGGGCATTCGGAATATCGGTTTGGTCGAGCGTGAAACAACCAGAGCCAGAGCCGATACACCCAGCACATACGCGGCCAGAGCCACGGACGCAATCGACGCGTTCCACACAGGCTTGAGAGTGATTTCCGCCACGCAGAGCAGCACCGCGAGAACACCCGTGGTGTAAAGTCCCGGTCGAGCGAGGTGTGTCGCGCGGTCCCACAATCCCCCCGCGAACGCCAGCGCGACTGCCGCAGTCGCGCTCCACATCAGCGCGCTTGAATCGGGATGTTCGCCCGCGAGTATCGGCGGGATCAGTCCGATCGCGAGCAGGCCGAATGCAGGAATGCATCCCATCTCGGCAAATTGCAACCAAGCATCTTCCCCGCGCGCGTCTTGCCAGAGGCGAACCAGAACCCAGCACGCGGTCGCGGCCGAAAGGCCGATAGCGGTCGCCAGCGCGAAACCGGAAATGGTCTTTGGCCCCCACGCAACCCAGACGATTATCGCCGAGAGCGTGACCATTGCACCGGACGCCAGCGCCAATCCCGGTGTGCGAATGCGCACCGCCAGACCACCAAAGAACACCGCGGAGACGAGTAACAGCCCCGCGGAGAACCACGGCTTCCAGGGATCTTCCCAACCGGCTCGAAGCGCGCAGATCGCAAGCAATCCCGCGAACACCGCGACTATCCACTGCACTGGAGCGCTTCGATACATCGCGGCGAAGAATGCGAAACCAACCGCCGCCCACGTGAGCGCGAGCGCGTGGAACGTCACCCACAAGTCGGGTTTGTCCCAAGCGCGTACACCCGCAGCGACCAACACACCCACAACCAACCCCACGAAGCAATACACAACCGGCTTCGCATCGGGCAACACTCGGCGTGGGTGCCACAATCCGGCCGTAACAACCGCCGCGAGTGTCACCCAACCAAACTGAGCGAGTTGGTCAAAAGCGTTCGGGAGAGTGGTGCCTGGGCTTGCCAAAAGCCGCATCGCGGGGATGAGACACAACAACCCCAACGCGACGAAGCCGATCAGCACCGGAACTGTCAGCCCCTGACCACCGGGCACTCGCCATTCAGATGCAAGCCACAAGAGCGACCAGACGGCCGCAGCTCCGGAGAGAACAAGCACCAGTCGCACCTGTTCGCTTCCATCAAGCGGCTTCCCCGCGGTGATAACAGCCAGTGCATAGCCCGCGGTGAGTGTCGCCATGAACACCAGCCCGCCGACGAGCGCGTAACTGGATGATCGTTCGCGTGCGGCCGTGGTTGACAGCCCCAGGATCACGAAGCAGAGCGGAATGAGGTTCGAGGCAATCGCGCCCATCTCGGCGAACACTGACTCCGCGCCCGGTCCGCTTGGCTTGATGCGGTTAAGTCCGATCTCGGCGACGGTTGCCGAAAGCAGCACCACCACCCCAGCCGCGACCGCGAAGAGCGCAAGCTGCCAGTTGCGAAGCGCGGGTGAAGGCTTCACCACAAAGCCCAACGCTTCCGCTCCGCGAATCAGTGGCACGCGCAGAGCGATTGCGACTGAGCCGATCAGAAACGCGATGCCAAGTCCCCATCTCAGAGCGGACGCCGTGGCGACATCCACGCCATGCGAACCGGCCCACACAACCGCCGCCGAAAGGAAGAGAAGAGCGAGGGCAATCGTGTGGGCGTCGGTATCGGTTTCCAACTTTGATAGCCGCCACGAGAGCAGACCCGCGCCCGCGAGTAGCCCAAGAACAGCCCACACAGTCGCATCCCAGGCGTGCGACAGTTCCAGAGGCGGGACAATTGGCGGAGGAAGGCCGACGGGCGTGAATTCCGCGCGGACACCGGGCACAACGGCAATCACGGCAAGCAGCAGGCAACCAAGCACCAACACACCGAGCACGATGCGATCCACTGACACCGGGTTGTCACACCAGAGCGCGCGAGCGCCTGCTCGTGAATGAACCGCGCGGCGAGCAATCACCCACACCACCGCAAGGCTTCCGAGCGCAATTCCGAACGCATGCAAAGCTCGTGGATCGCCAAGCCAGACAGACGTGCTTGCCCACCAGGGTTGTTGTTCGATCCAGGCGAACGCGACGAGAATCGCTGAGAGTGTGATTGCACCCTGGAACGCGGAGAACGCCCACTTCTCCTTCCACAAGAGCACAAACGCCAACCACACCGCGCCCAACCACACCGCCAGGCCAGCCGACACCAGAGCAAATCCAGATGCGGGGAAGAACAAGATCGGCACCACGGCCATCGACGAAAGCCGCGCGGACCACCTCAGCGGATAGTTGAAGTTCCAGGCAGGCGTTCCCCACAAGATCGCCATGACAGTCGCGAGCGTGGAATGTGTGAGCAGGGCCACAGCGAAGGCTTGGAGCGCGCGAGGATCGAATAACCAGAGCGAGGTTGTTGCCCACCACTCTTGTTGTTCGATCCAACCGAATGCCGCTAACAGCGCCGCGAGCGCGAACGCGCCCTGGAACCCCGGCAGCGAGTCTTCACTCCAGAGTAGCGCGAACGCCAACCACAGCACGCCCAACCACACAGCGAAGCCCGCCCACGCGAACGCAAGCCCGCTCGCGGGGAAAAACAACAGAGGCACCGCCACCGCGGACGTCAACCACGCGCAGATTTTGAGCGGTTCGCCGAACACGCGGGCCTGTCGGCGGTAGGCAAGAGCCGCGAGTGTGGTGAGCGTGATGTGCGTGAGTATCGCGACTTCGATGGCGAGCCTATCTGACTTCCAGTCGAGTGTGTGAAGGCTCAGGTGAACCATCCCGAGCAGCGATACGCCCGATCCGAGGAACGTGAACGTCGGTTCGCCCGTCAGCCGAGTGAGTACGAACGCGGTGAACGCCAGCGTGAAGAGCGTTCCGGTGTGCCAGTTGCTTTCAAGTGTCCCCGATGTGACCGCGACCACCACAGCCAGCAGGCACGCGGCGAAGGTGGCATCGCGCAACGCGCGCCGGAGCAATGCGTGAGCCCGTAAGCGCACTCCGCGCATCGCGAGAGCGCCAAGCGCGAGGACGAATGCTTCAACAGCCAGAACGAAGCCTCCGAGAGCGGTTTGACCCGGTGCTTGCCACCAGAGTGCCCAGAGTGTCGCGGTCAGAATGAGGTACAGCCCCACGAGCGCGAGCGCTCGACGTTCCCAGCGGTAGTTGCTTATCAGAAGACCAAGCGCAACGACCGCGTGAGCGCTGGCGGCAATCGCGGGCTGTTCAATCCCATGAAGCGAGACTTGGAACAGCCCGATCGCGGCTACGCCAACTCCCCCAAGCGCATAGCTCACAGACTGAAGCGAGCCGCGACGCGCGAGTAACTCCGAGAGCAAAGCCAACACAAGCGCGAAGCCGACCAGCACGGCACCGCTTTCGGCAGACGCGAGCTGTGTGCGTAACCAATCCTCAGCGCCAACTTCGGCGGGTTCGATCCAGTTCCCCACGATGCCGTGGAAACCCAGCACCGCGGCGAACGCAAGAAGTGGAATCGCGCCGAACTGCACCCACGCAAGCCGTTCGCGAAACGAAATGCGCGTGAGGAACAATCCACCGGCCGCGGAAACCACCAGCACCGAGATCGGATCGGGCCACGACAGAGCCAGGCCGCCGGTCATCAGAGCGAATCCGGTCAGCGCAACGCCGGTTCCTGCTGTTCGCAATCCGGGTGCGTTCGCGACTCGTCGGAAAACCAAGATGCCCGCTTCGACCACCGGCACACCGACGAGCGCGACCGGAATCGCAAGCCCATGCAACCGGGCGATGAGTTCGGTTGGCTCGCGAACAATGTAGAGTCCCCACGCTGCGAACAGAGCGAACGCGGATAGCCCGATGAACATCAGCAGCGCGCTTCCGCTTTTCTCGCTGATGGGGTCTTCGCGCTTGCCGGGGTGATACCATGACAGCCCGCCGAGTGTGGCTCCACACGCGACGATGAAGCACGCCAGCGGCACCCACGCGCTGACCGCGGCTGCGGGAAGGAGTTGACTTCCCGCTGCTCCAACAACCGCCAGCGACAGAAGCCAGCGCCGGTCGATGGGACCGGGAAGGTGCTCGGTGCCGATCAGGTCGCGTCCGGCTGTTCGGACAATTCCGATGAACGCGACCAGCGCCGCGAGTTTGATCCCGATGTCGAGCGCATCTCCGCGTCCATGAGCAACGGGATCGGAGAGCAACAACATCGTCAGAGGAGTGAGCAGCATCGAAATGACGAGCATTCCGCGACTGGTGTTCGCGAGCTTCCAGCGGTGAAGCGTGTACTGCCCCGCTCCGAACAATCCAAGCGTGATGAGGAACGACAGACCGAAGGGGAAGTAACGAATCTCTTCGAGCTGCCGCCAGAGCGTCACAATGAGCGCGATCGAGCAGCCGACGATGAGTAACCCGCCGACCAATTCGCCCCAGAAGATGTTGTGTTCTTCGAGGAACGTCGCGAGCTTGCGCCTCGGCAGAAGTGGCGGTGTGGGAGTGTGCGGCGGAGGCGGAGGCGGAAGCACCGGCGGTGATACCGGAATCAGTTGACGCGCGGGTGTTGGCGGTACGGAAGGCGCTTCGCTGACCGAAAGCGCAGTTGCCAGCGCGGGCGAGAACAGAGGCGGCGGTTCACTTGAAGCTGGAACGACGGGCGCTGCTGGTTTCGGGAGCGGTTCGGGAACTCGCGCGGGAGTCGCGGGCTTTTCCAGATCGGCCACCGGCAACGGTTCGGTTGGTTCAACGCGCGGCTCGGGGAGAAGTTCAACAGGTGCCAGCGCAACAGGCTCAGGCGCCACAGGAGCAGGCACTACAGGAGCAGGCGCAACGGGCGCGGCAATTGGTCGCTTGACCGGCTTGATCGCGGGTAGCCCTTGCAGACTTCGAGCGCGGGCATTGAGCTGGTTCAGCACATCCTCAGCGGTCTCACGATCAATCTGAGCGTGATCGAGTAGCGCGCGAACTTCGCGCTGGGCGACCCGAATGCAGTGAAGATCGCGTGCGAGTCGACTGTAGAGGTAGAGATCGCAGTGGGGGCACTGCATGTCGCGGTCGTCAAGCTCAGCATCACACGCGGGGCAGAAGCGGAATGTTCGGGTGGGTACGGAGACCGGACGTTCGACGGTGCCAAAGATGCCCTTGAAGATTGCAGCTCCCGCCACCCACAAGAGGTGACCGAACGTGGCGAAGATCACCACACCAACAACCAGCCCGCACACCCATTCCATGTGAAGGCCCCGCCGGTTCGGGTGGCTGGCGACTCGCGGTTCAACCAGAAGTGATTCGGTGTTTTGGCAACTCAAGACGCTGCTTCACAACACCAAGCACAAGATTCTGGCTGACACTCAGCGACGTGCGACCACCGGGAAGTATCTGAAACGATACCAACGGGACAGCGATTATTCCCGGAGTCGCCGGGAATGAGAGCTTTCGTGTTAAACATCACAGACCGCGACCGCTTGCTTTAACCCGGCGAGTGGATCGCGAGTGGGAATGAACTCCTGGCCGACGAAGCCGGTGTAGCCAATGTCCACAAGTTTCTTCATCACGGCGGGGTAATTGATCTCCTGCTTCTCGTCGAGTTCCCCGCGACCCGGTACGCCGGCCGTGTGAATGTGGCCGATCAACTCCTTGGTCTGTTCGAGGCGACGAATCAGATCGCCGTGCATCACCTGGACGTGGTAAATGTCGAAGAGCAACTTCACACGCACACTGCCAACCTTCTTGATGATGCTCGCGACGAAGTCGATTTCATCGCCTTGATAACCTGGATGGCCCTTCATGGGATCGGAGTCGTCGCGTGTATTGAGGTGTTCGAGGCACACGGTCACGCCCTTCTTCTCGGCGTGGGCCGCGAGGCGCTTTAGCCCCTTGACGCAGTTGGCGAACGCATCGTCCGTGGCGATCGCGCCGGACTTCGGATCGTCAGGGTTGGTCCACTTGTAGCCGACGAAGGCAATCACGTTGGGGAACTTCGCCTCCGCGCAGAGGTCGATGTTCTTGCTGGTGCGTTCGATGATTTCGTCGTGGAACTTGGGATTATTGAACCCGCGCATAAACGGCGCTCCGGGCATTCCATTGGGCGCGATGGCACAAACCAGTTCGTGCTTCTTGAGCAGCGCCCAGTCTTCCGGCGCGATGAGTTCGACCGACTTACACTCCAGTGACTTCGCGACCTCGCAGACTTTCTCCGCGCCCCACTTCTCTCCGCGTGCGTTGAAGCACCAGAACGCGACCGACTGCTTGACGCGTCCTTTGAGTTTGCCTTTCGGCTCCTCGCTATTGGGCTTGGGCTTTGGGTCATCACCGTCGGTCGCAGTTGCGCCGCTGAGTGATGGATGAGCGCTGACTGTGGCGACGGTAGCGGCGACCGCGCCTTTGAGGATTTGTCGGCGGCTGTGCATGGCGGGACTCCGATTGCGGTGTCGGGGAAGTGTCGTTCGCGAGTATACCGCGAGGGAGTCGTGGTGTCATGCATCAGCCGCAACGCGTTCGGCCGCAAGCCAAGGCGCGGAGAGGAACGAAAACGGTCCCTGACTCCCCTTGTCGGGAGTGGAAATGTGTCTTATATGTGGAAGTGTTGATCCGCGATAGCTCAACGGTAGAGCAGCCGGCTGTGAAGCGCTCAAGTGCCTGATGAACAAGCTTGGGCAACAACGCAGCCCCCGCTAGAAATGGCGGGTGGAAAAACGGGGTGAATTCAGGGAAGCCGCAGCACGACTGGGTGGCGGTAATCCTGAGCCAAGCTCGTCTCGGGCTTCCGGAAACGGAATGAGGCGAGAAGGTGCAGAGACTAGGTGGTGAGGTGCCCAACCGATAAGCCACCACAAGCGCCCCGCCCCTCCCCTCGCAAGAGGAAGGGTGATGAGATAGTCCACTCCTCCGGGAAACCGGTGGGCAAGTGTAACCGGCGGGTTGTAGGTTCGAATCCTACTCGCGGAGCTTTTTTGACCGGCTACGAACGATTCCCACCGTCGAGTTGACGGAGAGCGCCGAGAGTTCATGCTCTCGGCGTTTCGCGTTTACCGCCTTTCCCGCAAAGGGTTTCGATCTGCCCGCCAGTCGCGCCGAACCTCTCCGTTCCGCGAGAGAGGTTTCGGGGTCCGAGCGGAACCACTGCTGTTCCCGTCGGTGCCCGAAACTCTCCCGCCAAAACTCTCAGAGTCTCGGCTTACCACTTCCCGAAAAGTTACCAACCGGCTTCCTCTCGGTGCCCCGATTCATCGGCTTACGAATAGCCGTGGGTGTGGACGTCTCGCCTCGGTCGTTTGGGGTTGACCGGATCGCGAGTCTGGTACATAATACCTCCAGATTTATTTTTCTGGAGGTATTTTGAAATGCACGCCGAGACCACCGAACGAGACACCACGGACGTGCGGAAGGCCCGAGCTGCGTTCCGTCGGCACGGTGGTATCCTGCGGATGGCCGAGGCCCTGCGCGAAGGAATCCACCGGCGAACGCTCTATGCCATGCGTGACGCGGGACAGGTCGAAACACTCGCACGCGGACTGTACCGCCTTGCGGACGCAGAACCGCTGGCCAACCCGGACCTCGTCACGGTCGCGGCCAAGGTTCCGAACGGCGTCGTCTACCTGATCTCCGCGCTGGCGTTCCACGAGATCACCACGCAAATCCCGCACGAGGTCTGCATCGCCGTTCCGCGCAACAGCGAACCGCCGCGACTCGATTACCCTCCCATCCGGGTGGTGCGCCTCAGCCCGGCTCCTTACGAGGCCGGCATCGAGACGCACAAGCTCGACGGGGTGACAGTGAAGGTCTACAGCCGCGAGAAGACGCTCGCCGATTGCTTCAAGCACCGCAACGAGATCGGTCTCGACACGGTGCTGGAAGCGGTCCGGATGTACAAGGCGCAAAGGCGGGTCGATGTCGATACGATCATGCGCTACGCGGCTGTCTGTCGTGTGGCACAGGTTGCGCGGCCGTATCTGGAGGCGCTGCTGTGAGCAAGAACCTCCCCGCGTCGGTTCGCCAGCGGCTAACCAACAAGGCGAAGGACACCAACCGACCGTTCCAAGAAGTACTCCAGTACTTCGCGATGGAGCGATTCCTGTACCGGCTGGCGCAGTCGCGGCATGCCGACAAGTTCGTCCTCAAGGGGGCGCTCATGTTCACGGCGTGGGGCGCACCGGCGTCCCGGCCGACGAAGGACATCGACCTACTCGCCCGGATGGACAACGGGGTCGAGGCGGTCACGGCGGTGATGCGCGAGGTCTGCGGGCAAGCCGTCGAACCGGACGGGCTGGCCTTCGACGTGGGGAGCGTCGCGGGCGAGGCGATCAAGGAGGATGCCGACTACTCGGGCGTGCGGGTGACGTTCTTGGTCATGCTCCAGAACGCGCGGGTATCGATGCAGATCGACATGGGCTTTGGGGATGTGATCACGCCGGCGGCCGCGAAGACCGACTACCCGGTTTTGCTCGACTTCGCGGCTCCGCAACTGTTGGGCTACCCCCGCGAGACGGTCGTGGCCGAGAAGTTCGAGGCGATGACCAAACTCGGCCTCTTGAACAGCCGGATGAAGGACTTCTACGACCTGTGGCTGCTGTCGCGGCAGTTCGACTTCGACGGAGCAACCCTGGCAACCGCGATCCGGCGGACGTTCGCCAACCGCAAGACGAGGGTCGTGTCGAGTCCGACTGCGCTGACGGCGGCGTTCGGCGGCGACGCTGCGAAACAGACGCAATGGCAGGCTTTCCTCAAGAAGACGAAGCTGAGCGCGGTGCCGGTCGCACTTCAAGATGTGGTCGATGCGTTGGTGCCGTTCCTGAGTCCGGTGGCCGCAGCGATTGAAGGCGGAACGTCCTTCGATCAACTCTGGGCTGCTCCGGGGCCGTGGCGCTAATCGCCATGCTGCCGTCAACGTCTCTGGGTTGACAGTTCGATCCGACTCTTGACAGGCATCTGTAGCCTTAGTACAATTTAGGTATAGATAAGGCACTTGTGCTGGAGGGACTGATGTGGCAGAGAAGAAGAAACGGAAGCAGTTGTCGGGCGGAGCGAAGATGAAACTGGCCGGGAAGAAGGCGATCCTGCTCGGCATCACCCCGGAGCAATTCGACAAAATCAAGCTGGCGGCATCGCTGGAGATGCGGCCGGTAACGCAGTTCGTGACGTTTTACGCTGTCACGGCGGCGGACGCTGTGATCGCCAAAGCGAAAGACGGAACAACAGAATAACCACCGAATTTGGAGGAACGAACATGCTTGTCAAGAAGCTCTTTAAGAGGCACTACGAGGAGATTCGTGCGGCCATCAAGGAAGACCTCGAAGGCTGGAGTGAAATGCCGGACGGCCCATTCAACACCGATCCGATTCTGGAACCACGACTGGCGTTTCTTTCCAAGAACCCGGAGGGTTGGATCGAGGACTCCGAGACGAGAGACGGTATCCGCACCGTATTCGTCATTTACGTCATTGATGCCACGATCCGATGTCGGCGGTACAAGGACAACGGCCCCGACCAACCGCTTACGGAGGAGCCATTCGTGGGCATCGTCACTTACGAAGTCCCTGTATCGTTTGAAATCGATGTGGAGTCGAAGCAGAGCGAATTCATCGACATCAACAGCATCGCTTGGCAGAAGGGGTGTCATTGGCCGAACTAACGGCGGCTACAACCGGAGGCAATCTGGCGAAGTGTCATCAAGAAGTACGGGCCGAAGTGAGTGATTCGTTGCCCTCGGATTGTTCTCGCGACCAGACAACTCGATACCCGGATTGGCCAGACGCTTCTGGACAATCCGGGTATCGAGCTTCATCGTTTTCTTGCCACATGTCGGGTTTCGCTTTCCAGGACTTTCTCGACCCACTTGAGGCTGTCATTCAGGTCTTCGTAGTTGCGGACGTGGCCCGTCATCGCCGAGTTACCAATCCGTTTCCTTTCGGGTATTTTTCGCCGTAATTTGGAACAGGTCCGGCAAGGGTATAGAAGTAGGGGGCTTCGTTTCTCCCTGCCAGACAGCCGCCGGGCGCGCCGCGTAGGTCGCTGTGGGCATCTCCCTCTCACCGAGGAGTTGACCACGCGTGCGTCCCGATCTCGACCCCTCCCAAATGACTCCCGACGAACGTCGTCGCGAAGCCGTGGCGATACTCGCTTCCGGTCTGCGGCGGCTCCGCGACCGCTACGCGCTCGAAGCACGTCCTGCCCCTCCCGTTCCGGAAATCCTGCCCGAAGCAGCGGAAAAGTCCCTTGAAGCTGTTCC
>JAKEEV010001399.1 GCA_022616395.1 Planctomycetia bacterium
ACCGGCCCGGCTCCTCTGCGGCCTTACGATGCTCCTCCTTATCCCGACGCCAAGGGCGATCCGCTCCCGCACCGCCGTTGGTGGCGCGCGTTCTATGAGTACGGTAACGGCATCATGGGTGACATGTGCATTCACATGCTCGACACGGTGCGCTGGATGTTCGATCTCGGCTGGGTCACGAGAGTCAGTTCCAGCGGTGGCATCTTCATCCAGAAAGACAGCGCTGCCAATATCTCCGACACGCAGACCGCGACATTCGAGTTCCCGCAATTCCCCGTCGTGTGGAAGCACCGCACCTACGGAGACCCGGCCGACCGCGACTACCCTTGGGGCGCGACCATCTACGGCGAGAAGGGCACGCTCAAGCTGAGCGTTCACAAGTACGAGTTCTTCAATCTCAACAAGCCGCAAGCGGTTCTCACCGGGAAGGCGCTCATTGAGAATAAGTACCCCGAAGACCGCGCCGAGAAGGATATTGAGCTGCACGTCGCGTCGGCAAACCGTGCTCACGTGCGAAACTTCCTGGAGTCGTGCGCGAAGCGCGTTCGCCCGGTCGCCGACATCGAACAGGGGCATGCTTCCACCACCGCGTGCATCCTGGCGAACATCTCGATGGCGCTGGGCCGCACGCTGACGTGGGATCCGATCAAGCATGTTGTTGTGAACGACGCGGAGGCGACCAAGCTCTTGAAGCGCCCGTACCGCAAAGGCTACACACACCCCGCGGGGTGAGGCGTTGGCAGTAATCAGTAATCAGTGAACAGTAATCAGTGAACAGTAATCAGTTACCAGAAAGCGTGGTTTTATCACTGATGACTGATGACTGATCACTGATCACTGTCTTCATCGTGGTTTATCGGAGACTCCACACATGGCGGCGGTTCCGGCGCGGGCGTGGGTGGTGACCGGCGCGGGCACGGCCGTCAACCTGTGTCTGGGAATTCTCTACGGTTGGAGCGTCTGGAAGAAGGCGCTCGTTCCGAAAGACACTTCGCTCTACGGTACGCCCATGCCAGCGCCCAACGAGGGCTGGACATATCTTTCCGACGCGGAAGGAACGTGGGCGTACGCCATCTGCGGATTCACCTTCGCGCTGTTCATGATCCCCGGCGGGCGAATTCAGGACAAGTTCGGCCCGAAGATCGGAGCGACTCTCGGCGGGC
The DNA here is from genome assembly GCA_022616395.1 of Planctomycetia bacterium. GTDB lineage: Bacteria > Planctomycetota > Planctomycetia > Gemmatales > Gemmataceae > Gemmata. Next base: position 1,164 of record JAKEEV010001399.1, read on the forward strand.
TCTGTCTTGCTCTCGGCTGCATCATCGCGGGGCTGATGAAGAGTTATCTGGGCCTCGTGATCGGCTTCGGGTTGCTCGGCGGAATCGGGATGGGTCTCGGTTATGCCGCCGCGACACCGGCCGCGGTGAAGTGGTTCCACAGCAGTCGGCGCGGGTTGATCGTGGGGCTTGTCGTTGCCGGTTATGGAGCCGCAGCGCTTTACATCGCTCCTCTGGCGGAGTTCCTCATCGGTCGATACGGGCTGACGGGCAGTTTCGTTGGATTGGGGATGCTCTTCGCGGTCGTGGTGGTTGTCGCGGGGCAATTGCTGAAGCCCCCACCGGCCGGGTACGTTGCGCCTGCTCCTGAGACTCGTGGGGCTGACGCCCCACGCTCGCCTGTCGCCACAATCGACATCCCCGCGCGGCAGATGCTTCAAACGTGGCAGTTCTACGCGCTGGTGTTTCTCTTCATCGGGTCAGCGCAGTCGGGATTGCTCGTGATCGCGAATGCGGCGAAATTACTGGAACAGACGGCTGAATCCACGAGCTTCTTCGCAGCGAATGCGTGGCTGCTGGCCGCGTTCGGCGGGTTCGTGAACGCCGCCGGTCGCATCGGCACCGGCCGATACTCCGACCGCATCGGCCGACTGAACGCTTACGCCATCAATGGGTTTGTCTCGGCGGTGTGCCTGGTCATTGTGCCGTGGGTCATCGCGACCCAGAATGTCCTGTTACTGTTTGTCGTGATTGGTGTGATGTTTTGGCAGTATGGCGGAACACTGGCGGTGATGCCGGCGACCACGGCGGACTATTATGGACCGAAGAACCTCGGTCTGAACTACGGGTTAGTGTTTGTGGGGTGGGGAGTGGCGTTCTTCGTCCCGCAGATCGCGGGCTACATCAAGGACGCGACCGGACGGCTGGATGAGGCGTTCTACATGTCGGCGGGTCTGCTTGTAACGGCGGTACTGGTAAGCCGGATTATTCGCAAGCCGGAATCGGTTTAAGCGCAAGCACTCCGACTTCCGCCCTTCGTATGAGGGAGATACAATCGGCTACCGCGCGAGTTGTTTGTATGCTCTTTGCCCTGTTATTCTTTCTGATCGCGGCACATGCGCTGATGGACTTCGCGCTTCAAACCGATCCGATGGCCGTCTGCAAGTGCCGCAAAGCCAATAACCCACTGCAAGCGACCGTGCCGTGGTATTACTGGCTGACCGCGCACGCGTTCCTGCACGGAGCAGCCGTCGGTGTGGTTATCCGCTGGGTGTGGGAAGCTGAATGGGTTGTGGTTGCCGCGTTTGCCTTCGCCGAAACTTTCATTCACTGGTTCATCGATCTGGGCAAGTGCGAAAAGCTTTACTCGATGCACATCGATCAGGCGCTGCATGTGATTTGCAAAATCGCGTGGTGGGGTCTGATCGCTGGCGGCATTGTCACGCGGTCGGGTTTTAGCGGATGAATCAGTCGCGCGATGGCATAACAAATGCGAACACTTCCACTTGCTCGCTCTTCCAACCGATGAATCTTGAATCCCCATAATCTCAATGGGCTTCTCATGCGCTCTGCCGCTTCCCGAATACGTCCCGGCCGCACGCTGACGACGCTGTTGATTGTCGTTGTGACCGCGGCGGTTGCCGGAGCAGCCGGTTACTTTCTGGCTGGACGAATCGGAACGCCCTCCAACACCAAGACCGACGGCGGCACAGCTCCGGATACTCGCGACAAGGTCACAGCTCTTGGCCGACTTCAGCCGGAAGGCGGAGTTGTTCCGGTGTATGGTCCTCCGGGTGATCGCATCGGGAAGCTTTATCCGGTCGCGCCTGGCGCTGAACTGAAGGCGGGCGAACCAATCGCCGAACTCGCCAGCCGCAAGGAGCGGTTGCAAGAAGTCCAGGTAGCTGAAACGCAACTCACAGAGGCGAAAACCGCACGAGACGCCGCTGAGCGCGCTGGGAAGCAGAAGATTCGTGCCGCGGAAGCCGAACTCAACCAAGCGAAGGCCAACAGAGTGAGCGATCTGGCCGCGATCAAGGCGAAAGTCGATTTC
>JAKEEV010000260.1 GCA_022616395.1 Planctomycetia bacterium
GCGCAGCTTTCCGGCGGTCAGCAACAGCGTGTTGCAATCGCGCGGGCGCTTGCGGTTAACCCCTCGGCGATCCTCTTCGACGAGCCGACCAGCGCTCTGGACCCGAAGATGTCCGCCGAGGTCATGCGTGTGATCGACGACCTGGCCGACGACGAGCAACTGCAAGTCGCGATGGTCATCGTCTCGCATGATCTGAACGCGGTGAAGCGAATCGCCGACGTGGTTCACGTACTCGACAAGGGGAAGGTGGCCTACACCGGTCCGGCGGAAGAAGCATTCGCCCCCGGCGGCCCGGCCAGCGCACTCGAATAGGCGAACCGCCGACGTGAGTCGGCGGGTGACAGACAAGAGAGAATCCCATGACCACAACCGCTCAGCAGCTCATTCGCGTTGGGCACAGCCCGGACCCAGACGACGCGTTCATGTTCCACGCGCTCGCCAACGACAAGATTCCCACCGGGAATCTGAAGTTCACACACGAACTTCAGGACATCGAGACGCTTAATCGCCGAGCTATGAACGGCGAACTCGAACTCACCGCCGTGAGCATTCACGCCTACAGCTACTTGCTCGACAAGTACGCGCTGCTCTCCGCGGGGTGCAGCATGGGCGATAAATACGGCCCGATGATTGTGGCACGGCGACGGATGACTCCGCGCGAACTACCCGGCCTGAAGATCGCGGTGCCCGGTACGCTGACTACCGCGTTCCTCACACTGAAGTTACTGTTCGAGTCGCTTCACGCGCAGAACCGGCTTGTGTACGAAGTCGTGCCGTTCGATCAGATCATTCCGGCGGTCGTGAGCGGGAAGTTTGACGCGGGGCTTATCATTCACGAGGGTCAGCTCACGTTCCGCAATCAGGGGTTGAACCTCGTCACCGATCTGGGCGTGTGGTGGCAGGACAAGACCGGCCTTCCGCTGCCGCTGGGCGGGAACGTGATCCGCAAGGATTTGGGCGAAGCGACCATCAAGGAAGTGAGTCGGCTATTCAAGGAGAGTATTCGCTACGGACTGGCTCACCGCGAGGAGGCGCTTCAACACGCGCTGAAGTATGCACGCGACATGGACGTGAAGCTCGCGGACAAGTTCGTGGGGATGTACGTGAATGAGTGGACGCTCGATTACGGCCCGCACGGTCGCGCCGCGGTGCGCAGGCTGCTCGATGAAGCGCACAAGGCACACATCATTCCGCAACCGGTCGCGGTGGAATTCGTGGAGTGAGGCGAGTTCCTGGCGAACTCGCCCGCAAGGGCGGTGGGTATTTCAGAGCCGCGACCGTCAGGGAGCGCAATCAGAGCCGCGACCGTGCCAGTAGTATCAAGGGGTGGCGGCTGAGGTCAGCAGTTCTCGTTTCGGGGTGTTGAAGCGCCCCCTCCCCC
>JAKEEV010001400.1 GCA_022616395.1 Planctomycetia bacterium
GCCAACGCCAACCGTGCGGCAAGTGAGCAGTTCGCTATCGGCGCCTGGGTCGCGGCGAAGAGCGACCTTGGTATACGCGCTGCCGAAATCGACGCAGAACACGCGATCCGCCATCGGGTCACCTCACTTCGCCACCTGTGCTTTTTGCACGATGTACTCGCGGTCTTCCTCTTCTTCCAACACCCAGCCTGGGCGAACTACATGCACCGCGTCGCCAGTGAACAGCCCGGTCGATCCTTCGTGATACCGACCGTCGAACGTGACCGATTGCCCCACTTCACTAAGCTGTCGGAATCCGCTCATGTTCCAGATTGCCGAGCGAAGGTACTCGATCGCATCCGGTTTGTTCGCGTCCCACGCATCCAGCCACGCCGAAACGAGTCTCCGCGCCACCTGACGCCGAAAGTTGGTGTCCTCGGATGTCTCCGGTTTCTTCAGCGGCTTCTTCGCCTCTTGTTCGTTTGGTTCCGATCCCCCGAGTTGCGGCAACTCGCTCGCCTTCTGCCCTTCCGCTTCCCATTCGCGGCGAATCGCGTCGAGTCTGTTGGCGTGGCGTTCCTTCATTAGCTCCTGGAATCGCGCAAGGGCCTTGTTGGTGGCTTCGTCCGCGGCGCGGCGCCTGGCGACAGCCGTAATTCGTACTTCCGCTTCAGCCTGCTCCGCCTGAATCGTTTCTTGAAGCAGCGTATTCAGTTCCAGCGCCGCAGAGGGAGTTCGACGAATCACATCCTGAATGAAGCCAACCCGCTCACTCAATCCAAGGCGGCTCACCATCCCTTTCGCCAGGGTTCCAACTTGTTCATCCGGAGTTTCCCCGATGAGTCGATCGTAAACCTCTCGCGCCTGCCCCTCGGACAACTCCACCGCGACCTTCGCGAAGCCCGCAGCAGTTATCACACCAATCTTGTCTACTTGCTTCAATAGCGGAGCTTCGGGCTTCGTGCATTCCGCGATCGCGGCTTCGTGGTTCGCTTCCTTCGTAATGAAGAGGGCTGCGGCAGTTGCCCCA
>JAKEEV010001401.1 GCA_022616395.1 Planctomycetia bacterium
AAACGAGCGGCTGAGTTCGGTTGCCTGAACTTCGCCACGCCTGAGTTACTCGTCAATGACCCGGCCATCGACGCGGTGTTCGTGCTCACCAATCTGGAAACACACCTCGAGTACACCGCGCTTGCTCTGGGGATGGGGAAACACGTTCTCGTTGAAAAGCCGGTCGGTGTGAGCGTTGACGAAATCGAACGCATGAAGGCGCTGGCCGATGCAAAGGGACTGATCTGTATGCCGGGTCATAACTATATCTATGAATCCGGCATGATCCGCACTCACGAGTTAGTTAAGAACGGCGATCTGGGGAAAATCGTCTCTGCATATGTGATGTATAACATTCATCATCCGGAAGAAGTCGCGAAACGCTATCCTGGAGTTGTGCGTCAAATCCTCACTCACCATTCCTATATCTTGCTCTATCTAGTCGGTTGGCCTGTCGAACTCTGCGCGATGAAGGCGACTCTACATTACAAGGAATACACCGAAGAAGACATCGCGATGGTGCAGATGAGGCTCCACAATGGCGCTCTGGCTCACTTCTGTGCAAGTTTCGCCGCCGACGACCACGCCGCGGACCCGTGGACGGTGATGGTCAAGGTAATTGGAACCGCGGGCAGCACGCGATACAGCTACCGCGATCATGTCGAGATCAAACCCGGCCTTGTTCACAGCCAAACATATACCGCGTATCAAGGTTCCATCACAAATGAAGTGAGGTACTTCCTGATTGATTGCTTACGAATGGGTCAGAAGCCTCTAAGTACGCTTGATGACGCGATCACGGCACAGAAGATGATCGAAGCCGCCGAGGAATCCATCCGCGATCACAAAGTTGTGAAGTTGTAAGCCGCACGATCAACGCAGAAAATACACGATCAAAACAGAAGGCAGATCAGAAGAGACTTTTGACAGGATGAACAGGAGTTCCAGGATTCAGAAAGACCTCTGTTTTCTATCCCATTCATCCTGTTCATCCTGTCAAAATTCTCTTCTATTCTGATCGTGTCTTCTCTGCGAAATCGTGCGGCTACTCCTACAGGAGCCATCATGGAGTATCGTCTACTTGGGAAGACCGGCCTGAAAGTCTCCACGATGTCGATTGGAAGCGCGGCCATCGGTCAGCAGTATGGCCCGGTGAGCGCGGCCGAAGCGACTGATTGCCTTCACGCGGCCATCGACGCGGGCGTGAACCTGGTCGATACCGCCGCGTACTACGGACTCGGGCTTGCGGAAACAATTCTCGGTGAAGCGCTCAAAGGCGGCTGGCGCGAGAAAGTCACTCTCTGTACGAAAGCCTGCCGACTCGACCGCGCCGTGTTCGACTTCACGCCCGAAGGCACGCGGAAGTGCTTCGAGGAGTCGCTTGCGCGCCTCCAGACGGATCACGTCGATGTTCTGTTCGCTCATGACATCGAGTTCGCGGACAACTACGAGTATGTGTTCAACGAGACGTATGGTGTGTTGCAGCAGTTGAAGAAGGAGGGGAAGACGCGGTTCATCGGCATGTCGTGTTACCCGCTTGGGCTTCTCAAGCAGGCCATCGAGCGCTGCGAACTGGATGTGGTGATTAGCTACGCTCATTTCACTTTGCAGAACCAGTTGTTACTCTCTGAACTACTCCCCGTGGCACAGAGTCGCGGAGTTGGAGTGATGAACGCAAGTCCGCTGGCTTTAGGACTGCTCACCAATCAGGGTCCGCGGCCGTGGTTCCCCGGTCAGCCGGAGTTGATCGCCGTGTGCAAGCAGGCGGCGGAGTTGTGTCGCAGTCGCGGCGCGGACATCGCGTTCTTGGGAATGCAATACTCGTTCGGCGAACTGCGAATCCCAACAACACTCACTGGCACCGCGAAGCGCAGCGAACTCGCGATGAACTTGAAGGCAATGAACGACACAATCGACGGTCAACTGCTCGCGGACGTGCTGAAGGTACTCAAGCCGGTAAAGAACATGACCTGGCCGAGCGGGAACTGGAAGGG
>JAKEEV010001402.1 GCA_022616395.1 Planctomycetia bacterium
CCCCTTCAGGGTGCATTGACTTTGCGCTACTTTCCCAGGGCGTTGCCCTGGGCTACGCTGTCCCAGCCCTTCGGGCTGAAGTGATGATCCATACTCGTTGAGCATTTCAACAGAGCGCGAATGAGTCATACGGTCCTCATCACGACTTGTCAGCGAGGTGATGTTCCTTCATCCAGTTTAGGTAAGTGCGGGCGTAATGATCCAGATTTTCTATCGTTCTGCCGCCGCGAATTGGCGAACACATCTCGTAAGTTGCCAGTCCATTGAAGCCGCCATCTCGCAGCCCGCGAAAGAATTCAGCGTAGTCGATGAATCCCATGCCGAACGGAACCGCGCGCACCAGTTCCGGGATCGCGGGTTCGTAGTTCACCAGCTCAGGCCGGTAGCGGTATCGCGGCAGGCGAATGTAGTCGGCGTTGGTCGTGATCGCAGTGTGAGGCGCCGCGAGCTTCGCCGATTCGTACAGGTCTTCGCCGCGAAGGGCTGGCGACCACGCATCGAAGCCGAGCTTGCAATTCGGCTTGTCGATGTCGTGAAGCAATTCGAGAAGTGCGGAAGTGTGAAGTCCAACATCATGGTGATTCTGAATCGCGAGCGTGATTCCGTGAGCCGCGGCGCGATCGCACATCTCGCGCATCGTCGTGACGACGCGTTGCCAGTTCGCTTGCGGACTTTGTCCGGGCGCTTCGTACGCGGTGAAGACGCGCACCACATTCGCGCCGAGTTGTGAACCGATCTTGCAGAGCGATTCCACATACGCGATCTGCATATCCAGAAACGGCACTTCCGCGGCATTCGCGGGCGCAAGATCGGTATAAGCCGCGACGACCGCGCACTTCACACCGGCAATCTTCAACTCGTCGCGAAGAGCCGCGACCGCCTCCGGGTTCATATCCAGCGGCGACAAGTGAGGCCGTTTCCCCGCGAGCATGACGCTCTCGAAGCCGAGCGCCGCGGCCTTGCGCACAAACGCCCGCAGGTCAAGCGACGCCTGACCCCACAACCCGCCGTAGCTGATCGAGAAGAGTCCGAGTTGCATGACGAGCTACCTGTAGTCCGGGAAATCCATCTCCGGCGTGATCTTCGCGAACACGCGCTCGATGTCGGTGGGGAAGTGTTCTTCCATCGCCTTCCACCACCTGCACGACTTCACATAGAAGCAGTGCGTGTCGTCTTCGAGCGTATGGCAGAATCCACGGATCTCGTATTTGCCAGTCAGTATCTCGTTCAGCTTGCGAATGGTGATGTAGCGGTCATGAACCGACATCGTATGCCACCCCTTGTACTTCTTCTTCCCGTAAGTGATGATCAGGTCGTCTTGCTCCTTGTTCCACTTCCAACTGAGCGGGACGCGGGGCAACAACCTCATCACCTCGTTGATGATTTCTTCTTCGTACCCCCGCCAGTCCACGACGATGCACTTGTTGGACTTCTCGATGTACCGGTTCAACGTGCGGGCAGTGCGACCGAGGATCTCTTTGTCGTAATTGGGTATCTTCATCGTTCATCCCGCCATTTCCAGTCCCGCGAGTGTGCCCTTGCTGGTGCCGAACTTATCGATTTCCAGTCCGAGGCGC
>JAKEEV010000261.1 GCA_022616395.1 Planctomycetia bacterium
CTGACGGTCTTGTCGTTCTCGATGAACACGACCTTCTTCACCTTGTCCTTGCTGGCGCTGACGATGAGCGGGCTGGCGAACTTCGCGGTTCCCGCGGGGCCAGCCGCCGACTTGTATTTCACATAGAGCGTGTCCTTGTCGAGAGTCACCATCTGCACCGTGTAAGTCGTAATCGAGTTTCCGCGTCGGATCACCGCGGCGACGAACTGCTTGTCGAACGCATCGGCCGCCAGTGCCGTGGGCTTCTTGGCTCCAACGGGCGGCCGCAACGCGAACACCTTCTCGAACCCGGCCTTGTCCGCGAACGCCAGGAACGACGAATCGCCCTTCAACCCCGAGTTGTTCTTCTCGAAGTAGGCGTCGTAGACCGTATAGGCGGTCTTCTCGCCCTTCACATCGTCAGCGCCAGCGGAGCCAGCGAACAGCAGAAGCGGAACAGTGAAGAGAATCACGCGAGTCATGGAAAAATCTCCTGGGTAAGTGGTTCATTCGGAGTTGCGACCGAGGGGAGCGATGCTTGAATCAGAGCCGCGACCGTGAGGGAGCGATCTTCGGCTTTCGCTCCCTCACGGTCGCGGCTCTGATTCAATTCGGCAGCGGGTTGGGAGCCTGGAACGTTTCGGGTGGTTCGGCCTTCGGCACGACGACGATCCCTTGATCGCTGATGGTGAATCCGCGTCGGCGGTCGAAGTCCTGATCGTAGCCGATCACGGTGTAGGGCGGAAGTTTCACGTCCTTGTCGATAATCGCTCGGCGAATGCGGCAATACCGGCCGACATCCACACCGTCGAGCAAGATGGAATCTTCCACCACCGCGTAGCTATTCACGCGCACACGCGGAGAAAGAATACTCCTTCGCACTTGCCCTCCCGAAACAATGCAACCGGGAGAGACGATGCTATCGTGAGCTTCCCCGCGGCGCGCATGTCCTGGCGGACCATCTCCACAGAAGACGAACTTCGGAGGAGGACTTTGCGGTTGGAGTGTGCGAACCGGCCAGGCGGCATCGTAGAGATTGAGCACCGGATCGACCGTGATCAGATCCATGTTCGCTTGGTAATAGGCATCGAGCGTACCCACGTCGCGCCAGTAGGGCATCGCCTTGCGGTTCTCGTCGCGGAAGCGATGCGCGAACACCTTCATCCCGTTCTCGAGCATGTCGGGAATCACATTCTTGCCGAAGTCGTGGTTGCTGTTGGATCGAGCCGCGTCCTGACAGAGCAGTTCAAACATCAACCGCGTGTTGAACACGTAGATGCCCATTGACCCCAGCGCGTGACGCGGTTCGCCGGGCATCGGTTCGGCCGATTTGGGCTTCTCCAGGAACTTGACCACGCGATCATCGGCCGCAGTCTGCATGATGCCGAAGTGTTTCACCTCTTCGAGCGGCACCGGGATACACCCGATGGTCACATCGGCCTTGCGACTGAGATGAGCTTCGACCAGATGCCCGTAATCCATCTTGTAAATGTGGTCACCGGCCAGAATGAGCGTGTGGTCGGCGACTTCGCGCTCGATGGAGTAGATATTCTGGTAGATCGCGTCGGCGGTGCCCTTGTACCACGTCTCATCGATCCGCTGTTGAGGAGGCAACACCTCCACCGACTCTCCCAACTCCGGACTGAGGAAGCCCCAGCCTTCTCGAATGTGCCGGTCGAGACTGCGCGACTTGAATTGCGTGAGAACCAGAATTCGCCGTAAGCCGCTGTTGATGCAGTTGGACAGCGTGAAGTCAATGATGCGGTACATCCCGCCGAAGGGAACCGCGGGCTTGGCGCGATCGCGCGTGAGCGGCTCCAACCGGGTGCCTCTCCCGCCAGCCAGGATCACGGTGAGAACACGACGCATAACAACCTCGCCCTGCGCTCGCTTCGCGAGCGAGTGTGAGTGCTAGTGTGAGTGCGAGTTCAGAAAATGCAAGTGGTTAGTGCAAGTCTGCGTGAAAGGAACTCAACCAGCTTTGATTTTCTGTCCGTGCTCGCACTCACACTTGCGAGCGCAGCGAGCACTCACGCGAGTTCCGCGTAGACGCGCATATGCTGTTCAGCCAGGCGAGCGATACCGAAGCGACCTTCGGCTCGGATGCGGGCTGCTTCCCCCATTCGTGCCGCGGTGTCGGGATAGGCGAGCAGGATGTGCGCCTTGGTGGCAATCGCGGCTCGGTCGCCCGGCGGGACCAAGTAGCCTGTCACTCCGTCGTCGATGATCTCGCCCAGTTCCGGCGTATGGTACGCCACCACCGGCTTGCCCGCGGCCATCGCGCGCAGAGCGAGATATTCGCCTCCGCTCTCACACGTCACCCAGACCATCTCGGCCAGAGAAGTGGCGGCGGGAAGGTCGGTTCGCGAGCCGCTGAAGCGGATGCGGAAGTCGTCGAAGGCCAGCGCGCGGCCGAATTGCTCCGCGACTGCTCGATCCGGGCCATCGCCGATTAACACAAGCTGGAAGTCGGGCGATTCATACCGCATCATGTCGAACGCGGTGATCGCGTCCTTGAGGCCGTGAGCCGAATCCAGTCGGCCGCCCGCGAAGATCAGCCGCGAGTTCGCGGGAGCATCGATGTCTCGACAGAACGCGGTCCGGTCGGGCGGATCACCGGGGATTGCAACGGCCGGGGCGATGCGCGTCAGGCGTTCTCCTCGAACGCCCAGTTGTCGGTAGCGTTCGCCCTCCGCCCAGCCGGTTGCGATCACTCGGTCCGCTCGGCGCACTCGTCGGGTCGTGAGCCAATTCCCAAACCACCCGCCCATCTCAAGCGCATCTGAAACGACCAGTCGAGGCGAATTCGTATCTCCACGACTCGACACCAACAGCCGAGACAGCCGGGTTGCAACCGCTCCCCAGGCGTGAATGAGTGTCGGGTTCGTTTGACTCACGGCCTGACGGAGCCGGCGCATTCCGCTGAAGTCCAGCGCGTGTCGGATGGGCTGTGACAACACCGCAATGCCCGCGGCGCGCAGACGATCGGCGATTGGTCCGGTCGCCCGGCCACACACACAAACCGTGACCGTGAATCGGTCGCGCGGCAGAGCCATTGCCAGCAAAGCCAGTTGTTCGACCGAATCACCAGCATTGAGGTCAGAAGCGAGCAGCAAGAGGTTCACGGTCGCAGTTTCGCGTCGGATGGTTCAGGTTTCACGTTGAATAGCCGGTTCGGGAACGTTTTCTGGCAAATCGCGAACAATTCAACGTGCAAGGCGAAACTATCCCGCCGAGGGTAACACTCCAACATAGGGAAGATGCCGATACTCGTCGTTGAAGTCCAGCCCGTAGCCAACGACAAACTTGTCCGGGATGGTAAAGCCGACATAGTCCGGTTCAAAGGGCACTTCTTGTCGGCCCATCTTCCGCAACAGCACCCCGACCTTGACCGATGCGGCACCCTTGTCGATCAAGTGAGCAACGACACGCGTGAGAGTCTTGCCCGTATCCAGAATGTCGTCAAGCAACAGAATGTGCCGCCCGGTGATGTCGGGAAGCAACTCGTCGCGGATTTCCAGTTTGCCGGGCAAGGTGACCATTCCGCGATAGCTGGAAGCCGTGACAAATGCGACTCGCAGAGGCAGATTGATGTGGCGGATGAGATCGGCGGTGAACACCAAGCAACCGGTGAGGATGCCGACCACCGTGACCGGCGTGCCAGCGTAGTCGCGCGCGATCTCGGAGGCCAGTTCCGCGACGCGTGTCTGGATTCGCTCGGCGGGGATCAGAACTTCCATTCGTCGGCTCCGCGGGTAGGAAGATAGTTTCAAGTTCCGGTTCCAAGTTTCAAGTTCCGAATCTAAAGCGCTGGTCCGAACTGTCCGTCGCGATAGTGTGTCCATGCCGAAGCAACCGAAGGTCGGATTCGACTTGGAACCTGGAACTGGAACTTCCCAATGGCTAAACGGCTCGACCACATTCTTGTCATTGACACCGAATCGACGTGCTGGGACGGAGGTACTCCACCAAAGGGCGAAACGAATGACATTATCGAGATCGGGCTGACTCCGCTGGAGTTACACAGCGGCCGGCGCCTGGAGAAGCGCAGCATTCTGGTGAAGCCCGAACGCTCGAAGGTGGGCGAATTCTGCGCGAGCCTCACCACGCTCACGCAGGAGCAGGTGGACGGCGGAATTCTCTTCAAGGACGCGTGCAAGATCCTGGAAAATGAGTACCACACGCAGGAGCGACTGTGGGCGAGTTTCGGCGACTACGACCGCCGACAGTTCGAGAAGCAGTGCCGCGATCAGGGCGTGCGGTATCCCTTCGGTCCGAGTCACTTGAACATCAAGACACTTTTTGCGGTCGGGCGCGGATTGCCGAGCGAGGTGGGATTGCCGCAGGCGATGGCCCTTCTGGGATTGAAACTCGAAGGCACTCACCACCGCGGCCACGACGACGCCTGGAACATCGCCGCCGTGCTGTGGGAAGTGCTCAAGAAGTTGCGGGGCTCCAATGGGTGACCCACTTTGTGAAAGTAGTAGGCACACGCCGTGTGCCGTTCTGGAAAACCCACGGCAAGCAAGAAGAACGGCACCCAGCGAATGCCTAGAAGCGGTTTCATAACTCCGAAAGAGCCTCGATTTCTTGAAGAAAACGGGCCTCGAAACCAGTTATGAAACGGCTTCTACTACTTTTTTGGGAAATCGCGTACGCGCCAAAGCCCCTCGCGGGAAAGGTGGGTGGTAACACACTCTGCCTTGCTCTCCCGATTTCAGGGAGCGGAGGGTTCCCGATGTCTGCTCGCTTGCGCGCCTGGTTCCGGTCTGCTCCTCTGGCGGTTGCTGCTTCCGAAGCAGAAGCCGCTGATGGCGAACTCGTGCGCCGATTCACCGACACGCACGACGAGTCCGCATTCGCCGAACTCGTGCGCCGGCACGGGTCGATGGTGCTGGCGACCTGCCGACGCATTCTTCACCCCGACATTCACACCGCGGACGACGCTTTCCAGACGACGTTCCTCGTGCTGGCCACCAAAGCCACTGCGGTGCATCCACCGGAACGTGTCGGGGCGTGGTTGCACGGTGTCGCGGTTCATGTGGCGAAGAAAGCGAAGTCGTGGGTTCGCAAGATTGCTCCGTCGGCACCATCCAATCTGGACAAAGTGCCCGCGAAGTTGATCGAAACAGACTCAGACGCAGCCGAACTGCGTGCCAAGCTCGACGAGGTACTCGCGGGGCTTCCGTTCAAGTACCGCGCAGCGATCGTGCTTTGCGATCTCGAAGGGCGGTCACGTGCGGAAGCCGCAAGCGTACTCGGTTGGAGCGAAGGAACGCTCTCCGGGCGACTGGCTCGCGCGCGGAAGTTGCTCGCGGATCGGCTGGCTCGTCGAGGCGTGACGCTTTCACTTGCAGTGGGAACGGGAGTGTTGTTACCGGCGTCGGCGGCTCTGGCAACTGTGCCGGCGTCACTGGCCGCGTCAACCATTCGGACCGCGACCCTTGTCACGACAGGGTTCGCGGTCGGGGCTACCGCTGGGGAAGCGATTCCCGCTTCGGTTGCTTCTCTCGCAAAGGGAGTTCCCACCATGCAAAGCGCGACCTTCAAATTGCTCGCGGCCGGTCTTGCGGTAGTCGCCATCGCTCTGGGCGGATTCGGGCTGTACTCGCTCACCGCGGCC
>JAKEEV010000262.1 GCA_022616395.1 Planctomycetia bacterium
GACAACAAGCTCGAAATGTGCTTCACCAACAACGCGTACAACAAGGACGGCGGAACGCACCTCTCCGGCTTCCGCGCTGGGTTGACGCGATCGATTACTACCTACGGCAAGAAGGAGAACCACTTCAGGGATTTGGAACTGAGAGGGGATGACTTCCGCGAAGGACTCACGGCCGTCATCAGCATCAGCCACCCGGACCCGAGCTTCGAGTCGCAGACAAAAGTGAAGCTGACCACGCCGGATGTGGAGGGGTTGGTGTCGAGCGTTGTGTACGAAGCGCTTTCGGAATATCTGGAGAAGAACCCGAAGGATGCGAAGAAGATCTGCGAGAAGGTGGCGCTCACCGCCGAGGCGCGGATCGCCGCGAAGAAGGCACGCGACGCGGTGAAGGGGCGAAAGGATGCGCTCAGCGGCGGGCTTCCGGGCAAACTCTACGATTGCACCTCACGCAATCACCAACAGAACGAACTGTTCCTCGTCGAAGGTGATTCCGCCGGCGGCAGCGCGGAGAGCGGCCGCGATCGGTACTACCAGGCGATTCTTCCGCTCAAGGGGAAGGTGCTCAACGTCGAGAAGGCGAAGTTCGAGAAGCTCCTGGAGAACAACGAAATCGCGGCCCTCATCGGGGCCACGGGGATCGACATCGACAACGTCGAGGACATCAGCAAGGTCCGCTACGGCAAGATCATCATCCTCACCGATGCCGATGTGGATGGTCAGCACATCCGCACGCTGCTACTGACGTTCTTCTTCCGCCAGATGCGGAAACTGATTGAGGAGGGGCACGTCTACGTTGCCCGGCCGCCGCTCTTCAAGGTGACTCAGAAGAAGGAATCGCGATTTGTGCAGACTCGCGAGGAGATGGTGCAAGAGTTAACCAGCCGCGGATTGAAGGCAACCACGCTGCATGTCCTGGCGAACCCCGGACTCACGTCCGGGGGTGTCGAACGGAAGGCACGCGACTTGACCAGCGACGACCTGACGAAACTCTTGCCAGTGTTGGCCGAGGCCGAGACCGCCGTGATTGGTTTGGAGCGCCGCGGACGGATGCTTGATGAATTCCTGCCTCGCGTGGTTGAGGGCGTGATTCCTTTGTATCACGTTCACGTCCGTGTTCGGAATGAAGACCACTGGTTCCGAACAACCGAGGAAGTGACCGCGTTCAAGGAAAAGCTCACGACCGAACTCAAGCGCGAGCCGGTGCTGGGCGAAGATTACACGCTCGACGACTGGCACGAAGTTCGGACGCTTAATCGCGCTCTGAACAAACTTCGCGCTTTGGGGTTCGGCTTCGAGGCAAGTGATCTGGTTCCGCTTCCGCGTGTGGCTGGCCGAGAGCCTCCGGTGCGCTTTTCGCTGGAACACGACGGCAGCCGCAAGGATCTGGTCACGCTACGCGATCTGGTGGGCGAAATTCGCAGGCTGGGCGAGAAGGGCATCGCGGTGACGCGGTTCAAGGGACTGGGTGAAATGGACCCGGAGGAACTCTGGGCCACGACACTCGATCCGCAACACCGCACGCTACTCAAGGTGACGCTCAACGACGCGTTCAAGGCGGAAGAGATGTTCCGCACGCTCATGGGCAAGGAAGTCCAGGACCGCCGAGCGTTCATCTTCAAGAACTCGCTCAAGAGCATCGAAGACATCGACTACGGCGGAGCCTAAGTAGCTGGCCGGGGTTGAGTGTTGCTTTTTAACGAGCCGCGACCGCCAGGGAGCGGGAAAGCCTAACCGCGAACCAACGAGCCGCGACCGCCAGGGAGCGGGAAAGATACACCGCTCCAATTTTGTTAACGAGCCGCGACCGCAAGGGAGCGGTCTTACTCTTTCCCGCTCCCTGGCGGTCGCGGCTCGATAACAACTTACAAACCTCCGTGGCCCGCTGCTGAGAAGTCCCTGGTCATAA
>JAKEEV010000263.1 GCA_022616395.1 Planctomycetia bacterium
AGGAAGTCGCGCTCAAACTTCTGCGCGGGCACACCGACGCGGAGTTGCGTGGAGTCACGCACTGCATCAACCTCAAGCACCCGCACCTCGTTCAGAGCATCATCATTTGCGTTGTCAAAGACCGCGTTCCAAACTCTCCCCCAACCTTACCACAATAGTGTACATTCGTCAATGTCAGGGGCACCCGGTGGTGTCTGAGTTTGGCTTTTTGTAGCTGGCCTCTGTGAGGCCGGTCCGGGGTCGCAGACCCCGGCTACAGCAAACTCAGACACTACCTCCGGCAGCGACACCTTGACGGGGTGAGCGTCTGTGTTGTCGGTAGCAACCCAGCCGGCTAACGCCGGCGGTTCGACAAACCCCGTCGAACCCAGCCGGCTAACGCAGGCTGGGTGTGGCCAAACGCGATTCCACCGACATTCGAGACGCTCACCCCCGATTCGTCGCCTCGTGGAAATACAATCAGGAAGCGGGGCTTTATATCCTCGGCACGAAAACTCCAGAAACTCCACCCGGCTGGCTCGAACTCACCTGCTCGGCCTTACCTCGACCAAGTCAGCCAGAACAGAGGGAACAGACATGAGCGAACCCATCGACCGCCGCACGTTCGCGACCACTTTCGCCGCGAGCGTTGTTCTCGGAAGCGAAGCATTGAGCGCGGAGTCGCTGCCGGTCGCTCCGATGCCTCACGCCATTCCCACCGAAGCACCGTTTGAGCGCGACTACCCAGCACCCGGCTTCAACCCGCGATGGCAGAAGCCGCAAATCAACCGGTTGCTCGTGCAAGACTTCGTCATCTACGCTCACATGGACCTGCCGATGGTGAAGAAACTCCTGGAGAAGGAACCGGCTCTGGTCAACTCATTCATGGACTGGGGAGGAGGAGACTGGGAGAGCGCGCTGGGAGCTGCTTCTCACATGGGCAACCGCGCGATGGCCGAATTCCTCCTGGAGAAGGGCGCGAGGATGGACATCTTCTGCGCAACGATGATGGGCCAACTCGAAGCAGTGAAAGCCTTCCTCACGCTTGAGCCGAAGCTCATCGACGCGAAGGGTCCTCACGGCTTCAGCCTTCACTTCCACGCGCAATTGGCTGGCAAGGACACCGACAAGATGGTGGAGTACTTGCAATCGGTGAAGAAAGTGGAACTGAAACCGAATCCGTTCTTGAAGAAGCCCGACGACAAAAAAGACCCCAAGAAACCGAAGTAAGATTGTAGTCCTCACGCTCCGCGTGAGGGCCGCTCGAAGAGCGGCGACTTCATCCTCCCAAAACAATCGTGACCTTTCGCCGCTTTGCGGCACCCTCACGCGGAGCGTGAGGACTACACTCTCCGATCCGCTCGCGGAGCGAGCGGACTACACTCAAGAGTCTCACCCATGCTCTCTCGCTTCTTCCTTGCCGCATTCGCGGCTCTTGCGCTGGCGCCTTCGGCGCTGGCTCAAGACACTTACACCCGCACCGAGGACGTGGTCTACGGCCGCAAGCACGGCCTTGCAATGACAATGGACGTGTTCACGCCCAAAGAGAAAGCCAACGGTAAGGGAATCATCTTCTGCGTGTCCGGCGGATGGTTCTCCGCGAAACAAATGATCAACCCGATCTACTTCAAGGAGTTCGTGGAGCGCGGATACGTTGTGTTCGCGGTCCTTCACGGCAGTCAACCGAAGTTCACCATTCCCGAAGTTCTCCAAGACATGCACCGAGCCGTGCGCTTCATCAAGCATAATGCGAAAAAATACAACGTCGATCCCGACAAGCTCGGTATCGCGGGTGCTTCGGCTGGCGGGCATCTGTCGCTCATGCAAGGCTGCGCGCCGAAGGATGGCAACCCGAAGGCCACCGATCCGGTCGAGAAGCAGTCGTCGAAGATCGCGGCGGTCGCGTGCTTCTTCCCACCGACGGATTTCCTCAATTACGGTAAGGAAGGTCTGGTTCAACTCGGTGAAGGGACGCTGAAGAACTTCCGTCCGCCATTCGACTTCTGGGAACGCGACAAGGAGACAAACAAACTCGTGGTGATCGAAGATCAGGAGCGACGCAAAGCCATCGGCAAAACGGTCTCGCCAGTGTACTTCGTCACGAAGGATTCCGCCCCAGCGCTTATCATCCACGGAGACGCGGACAAGCTCGTTCCCATTCAGCAAGCGGAACTCATCATCGCGAAGTTCAAGGAGAACAAGGTACCGTGCGAACTGGTCGTGAAGAAGGGCGCTGACCACGGCTGGCCCGGACTCGATAAGGATATCAAGACCCTGGCGGACTGGTTCGACAAACACCTGAAGTGACCTCAAAGCCAACGGCGAGGCGTGAGCCTTGGGGAAATCCGAAAAGTGAACTCTCAGAGAAAGACACGAGTCATCCGCTCCGTTTTTCTCTGAGAGTTCGACTCTCATCTTGTTCCCCGATTCTCATAATGCGTTCCGCGGAGACGATGCCAATCTGCCGGGAAGCCAGCGGATGGCGGGAGTTCCCAGCGCTGTCGCGGAATCAGTTCTCATCTTTCACTTCGGGGCTTCCTTCCTTTCTCACGACCAACTCACTACCAACTCACGCAGCGCGTGTTAGATACGGTGTGTTTGCTGGTACTCCTCCAGACGAGCAAACACATTCCAGGAAACACCGATGACGTTTGAGCACTTTGACCGGTTCATCTCCCTCGCGGCCGCCGGGCTGGGATTGTTCCTGGTCGGTGGGGTGAATCTTCTTCTGGGTCGTTGGAAGATTCTGCGCGGGGTGGCCACGATTGTAGTGTGCGCGGTCGTGCTGGCCGGTCTGTTCGCGTTCACCCGGCTGGAACTGGCAACGCGGGCCGCGTGGGTGCTGGCTGGTGCCTTGCTCGTCACGATCCTTCTGGGGTCCGGGTGGATGTCGGGCAAGTTGGCGGCTCTCTTTGCCCTCCTGCGCCGACCAGCCGTTCGCTGGGGGCTTGTGGCGGTCGGTGGGTTGGTGACAATCGTAGCATCGGTGTATGCTTTCGAGCGAAGCGACCTGGAACTGGCCGAGCAGTCCACAGCCGAACTGGAGATGATGGTTGGTCGTCCTCCGTCTCAGCCCTCGGTGCGGGGATCAGCCACGACAGACCGCGGAACAGTCGTGACCCTCAAGGAGCCGATCACCCCGCGCGACTCAAGCGAACTGGCCGGGCCGGAGGCGAAGGTTCTGCGAGAGAGCAAACTCGACGGTTCGGTGATTCGCCGGGGGGGACCGGCCGACGACTCGAACTGTCACGGCTGGGTGTTCACAAGCGGTAAGTTTCTGCTCGGTCCCGACGACGTGGAACTGATCCTGAAGGAGAACGGTTATTCGGAAGTTCACGAGCCTCGACCGGGCGACTTGGTGGTGTACCGACAGAGCGGGGTGGTTGCTCACACGGCAATCGTGCGGTACGTGAGCGAGGGTCAGCCGGTGTTGGTGGAGGGGAAGTGGGGCACGATGGGCGTGTTCCTGCACCCATCCGACAAGTCGTGCTACGGCACCGAATACACGTTCCACCGCAGCACCCGAAGCGGTCACCTGCTCGTCGGTCTGGGCGGCAGCCCCGGCCCGAACAACGCGACTCCTCCCGCCGTGACCGAGTAACACCAACCACTTCCACCAACGATGCCCACGGGTGTTCCCGTGGGCTTTCGCGTTTTCTGCTCCTACAACATCAAGATTCCGTTCCTCTTCCGCGCAAGGGCTGTTCCGTCATGTCTGCTTCCGCTTCCGATCCGTGGTTTCAGACACTCTTTGCCGACCGAATTGGCGGCGTTAACTACGGCAAGGGGACCGAGATTTACAAGTTCGAGAAGATCAAGCGCGCGAAACGGAAAGCTCTCGCGGAGCATCCCGACCGGAAGTTATTGGATTTTGGAATTGGCGAAAACGACGACATGGCGGATGAAAACGTCCGCATCGAACTCGCCCGCGCCGCCGGCAAGGTCGAGAACCGCGGATACGCTGATAACGGCATCCAGAACTACAAGGACGCTGCCGCGGAGTTCATGCAGCGGCAGTTTGGCGTAAAGATCGACCCGGTGACAGAGGTCTGTCACTGCATCGGCAGCAAGCCCGCGTATGCGATGCTCCCCGCGTGCTTCATCAATCCGGGTGACGTTACGCTCATGACAGTACCCGGCTACCCGGTCGCGGGGACATGGACGCGCTATCTTGGTGGCGAAGTTGTCAAACTGCCGCTGTTGGAGAAGAACGGCTTCTTCCCCGATCTCGACGGCATCTCGGACGATGTGAAGAAGCGCGCGAAGTTACTCGTCATCAACTACCCGAACAGTCCGACCGGTGTGGTCGCCACACGCGACTTCTACAAGCGCGTCATCGAGTTTGCCCACAAGCATCAAGTGGTGATCGTGCAGGACGCAGCACACATTCTTCTCTCCTACAAGGGCGAACCGCTGAGTTTCCTTCAGGTGGACGGAGCGAAGGAAGTCGGTGTTGAAGTGCATTCGATGTCGAAGGGCTTCAACATGATCGGCTGGAGGCTCGGCTTCGTGTGTGGGCACCCGAAGATTGTGCAAGCGTATGCCGATGTGAAGGACAACAGCGATAGCGGCCAGTTCATGGCGATTCAACACGCGGCTGCTCTGGCCCTTCGCACTCCGGCAATTCCCATCGCGGTGCGCGCGAAATACAAGCGTCGTTTGGAAAAGTTAGTCTCAGCTCTCAAGCAAGTGGGCTTTAAGGGCGAGATGCCCGGAGGAACTTACTTCTTCTACACCGCGGCACCGAAGGCCGCGGGCGAGATCACTTTCGCCAACGCGGAGGCCGCGAGTCAGTATTTGATTCACGAGCAGAGCATTTCGTGCGTGCCGTGGGACGACGCCGGCGCGTTCTTGCGCTTCTCGGTCACCTACACCGCGCAGAACGAAGCCGAAGAGGACGCGATCATGGCCGAAACAGTTTCGCGACTCAAAGCCATGAACCTGAAATTCTGAGGTATGATTGTGCAGTTTGATGTGGATTGGTGTGTCTGGTGTTTGTGTCGTGTATTTCCTGCCTTTCGACGCAAACACCAGACACACACCAATCCACATCAAACTCTCTTAGCAGAGTGACTTTTGTCGGGTATTCTGAACCGGCTCAAACTTTTCCCCGAGGTGTCCCATGCGTTTGCTCGCCCTGTGTGCTCTTGTGTTCCTGACGACATCGGCGACGGCCGAAGACAAGCCCGAGTGGAAGGCGTTCAAGCCCAAAGGCGGCCGATGCTCCATCGAGGCGCCCGGCAAACTCGTCACCCAACCCGTCCAGGAATTCAAGCAGGGTGACGTCAAGATCAAGCTCCACATGTTCATCCTGGAATCGGATGACGGCAAGACGGCCTACGGTCTGGGTTACGCGGACTTCCCGGTCAACCCCGACGCGGACCTGGCCGACAAGGTGCTCAGGGGCGCTCAGGACGGCGCGATGAAGGGCGTCAAGGGTAAGTTGGTGACATCTCGCGATCTCAAACTCGGCAAGTATCCTGGCCGCGAGTTCACCCTCACCCTGCCAGACAAAAACCAGTATCGCTCGCGGATTTACCTGGTGGAGGGGCGACTGTATCAGGTGATTGTCGTTGGGTCGAAGGACTTTGTCGCCAGCCTGGAAGCTCGAACCTTCCTCTATTCCTTCGAGTTGACCGAGTAACCTCGCCCGGTTCAAGTTTCGATCAACCAACCACTCAGCGCCCTTGTTCGTGAAAAGGGCGCTGGGTTCATTTCCCAGTCGATGAACTTCGACTCCATAGCGATCTCACCGAAGAACGCTTGTGACTGAGCCGTTGTCGTTTCTCACCTTCACGCGGAATTCACTCGCATTGGGCCTCAAGCCGCTATCTCATCCGGGAAAGTGACTCGCGTCCCGGAGTTATCGTGTCTGACGAAGCCGCCAGACTGCG
>JAKEEV010000264.1 GCA_022616395.1 Planctomycetia bacterium
AGGAGATCGACTCTCTCACCACCAAGCAGAAGAAACTCATGACCGATGAGTTCAAGGCCAAGAAGGCTTACGAGGACTTCCTGCGGAATATCTCCGACTGACGCGTGGTAGGTGCCGCGAGCCGAGCGGCACTCGAAGTAGGCCCGCCTCGGCAAGGCGGGCCTACTTCGGAGTAGGTGCCGCTTGCCGAGCGGCACTTGCGGAAGAGTGTCGGAACGAAAAGCCCGGAGACTTTTGTCTCCGGGCTTTTCTTTGCTTGACGTCGAGGATGATCCGCGGGAAAAGTGCGGAGAATCTTACCGAGGAACTCCCATGAACCCCGCGCCGAAACGCAGACGAAGTCGCGACTGGTTCGATACGCCCGAACTCTACGGCTGGCTCCGCGTGGCCGCGCTTCGCTCACAAGGTTTGATGCCCGAAGGGTTCCAGGACAGGCCCATCATCGGCATCTGCAACACCTGGAGCGAACTCACTCACTGCAACGCGCACCTTCGACAACTCGCCGAGGCAGTGCGCCGAGGAGTCTGGCAGGCGGGCGGGCTTCCCCTGGAGTTTCCAGTTCTCTCAACCGGCGAATTCAATATGCGACCGACATCCATGCTCTTCCGCAACCTAGCGAGCATGGATGTCGAGGAGGCAATCCGCGCGAATCCACTTGATGGCGTCGTTCTCCTGAGCGGCTGCGACAAGACCACGCCCGCTCTGCTCATGGGAGCCGCGAGCGCGGATGTGCCCGCGGTGCTTGTCACGGGCGGGCCGCAACTCAATGGCAACTGGCGCGGGGAGGAAGTCGGCTCCTGTACCGATTGCCGGCGGTATCAGACGGAACTTCGCGCTGAGCGCATTACGGAAGCCGACTGGAATGAGTTACAGGGATGCATCATCCGGAGTGCTGGGCATTGCATGACGATGGGCACAGCCTCAACGATGGCGTGTCTGGCGGAAGCGCTCGGAATCGCGCCTCCGGGAAATGGCTCAACACCCGCTCCTGATTCGCGGCGATTGCAACTGGCGGAATCCACGGGGCGCTATGCGGTCGAACTTGCCCAGCGCGATGTGCGGCCTTCGCAAATCCTCACACAAGTCGCGTTCGACAATGCCATTCGCGTCCTGCACGCGATCGGCGGATCAACCAACGCGGTGATTCACCTGATCGCCGTCGCCGGCCGCCTGGGAATCGAACTGAGGCTCGACCGGTTCGATGAACTGTCGCGCTCAACGCCGTTTTTGCTCGATCTGAAACCGTCGGGCCGCTTCTTGATGGAAGATTTCCACTATGCGGGCGGTGTACCCGCGCTTATCGCGGAGTTGACTCCACTACTTGACCTCAGCGCGCCAACGGTGACCGGCCGCACACTCGGAGAGAACAACCTCGGCGCGAAGGTCTGGAACCGCGACGTGATTCGCCCACTCTCGGCGCCGATCCATACGGAAGGCGGACTGGCGGTTCTGCGCGGATCGCTCGCTCCGGGCGGCGCGATCATCAAGCCCACGGCGGCAACGCCCGCGTTACTCACCCATCGCGGCCGCGCGGTTGTCTTCAACGATCACGATGAACTGAATCAGCGCATTGATGACCCGAATCTCGATGTGCGCCCCGATGATGTCCTTGTGCTGCGTTCCTCTGGTCCCGTTGGCGTGCCGGGAATGCCGGAGTGGGGCTACTTGCCGATTCCCAAGAAGCTCCTGGCCGCGGGCGTGCGCGACATGGTCCGCATCAGCGACGCGCGAATGAGTGGAACTGCCTTTGGGACTGTGGTCGTGCATGTCTCTCCCGAATCCGCAGTGGGTGGACCTCTCGCCGCTGTTGGCGATGGCGATCTGATCGAACTGGATGTGCCGAACCGCCGACTCAATCTCCTCGTTGAACCGCAAGAGATTGCGCGGCGGCTCGCGGAAGCCCCAAAGCATCCTCCACGCGCCGAGCGCGGCTATCGCTGGCTGTATGCGCAACACGTGATGCAAGCCGAAGCCGGCTGCGACTTTGATTTTCTGCGCGCGCGGCGTTCGTAGTCGCTTCCGCAAGACGAGTTTTCCTTGCGATGCATCCAATCCACCACTACCATGCCCGACACTTACTTGTTTGTCGTGCGCTTATGCCAGAACTCCGTCTGATCATGTGCCAGTTGAACGAAGCCCAATGCGCTGGGGTTGCGCGTCGGCTTCGCGGAGCCGTTGTCGAGCCGTGTGCGGATTTCTCTCAGTTCCACACGTTGTCGGGAGTGCGCGATGTCGTGATGCTCGGCGGGAAAGCGGAGTTGGCGCTCATCGAGCGGATGCTATCGGGAGGTCGGCATGTGCTACTCCTCGCGAATCCGTGCCCAACCTCGGAGGTGATTGAAGTTCTCTCCGATCGCGCACGCTCGGAAGGAGTTCAGTTCGCGGTCGTGAATCCCGAGCGTTACCTGCCGTCACGCCAGCTCATCCGTAAGCAACTTGGCGGGCCTCTCGGCGAAGCGGGACTGATTCGACTACACCGCTGGGACTCTTCAACTTCACCCGAAGCCCCAGGACTCCCCGATCCACTCGTGCGCGATCTCGACTTGACTCTGTGGCTCGCGGGCAAGGAACCGAATCGTGTGTTCGCTATCGAACAAAAGTTCAATGAAGAGGGTCGGTATCTTCAGGTTCATCTTGGCTTCCCAACTGGCGCAATGGCTCTGTTGGATTACACCAATCCGCTTCCGAGTGGGGAGAGTTACCAGTCGCTCTCGGTGATTGCCGCAACCGGCGCGGCCCACGCCGACGACCACCAGAACATGCAGTTGCTCTACCGTGGCGGGTTCCCGCAAGCCCTCCGAACAGAAGAACGCGCGGGCCAACTCGCGGCGCTGGCGCAAGAGTTCGTTGATGCGCTGCGGGAAGGGCGCGATCTCTCGACAAGCTCCGAGTGGAAGACTGTGTTCGCGGTGGCGGATGCGGTTGAGCGTTCGCTTGAGTTGGGAAAGGCCATCGCACTTGAGGATCGTTAACTTGGCGCACTCTCGCAAGTATCGCTGTGCCGTACTCAGCGCCGTCAAGCACGATTACGTTGCGCGCGGAATGGCTTCTCATCCGCGCTTCGAGCTGGTTGTGGTCGCGGATGATCCGCACGCGCCGCAGTGGGCACATGAACGGAACCAGCAGTTCGCGGACGCCCACTCCATCCCCTACATCCGCGACGTCGAACGCGCTCTGAAGGAGTTCGACATTCAGGTGGCGATTGTCAGCCCGGAAGCGGAGCGGCACTGCTCACTGAGCATTCGCGCTGCTCAGTTGGGCAAGCACATTGTTCAGGACAAGCCGCTTGCAACTCGCCGCGCGGATGCGGACCAGTTGGTTGAAGCCATCGAGAAAGCCGGAGTGCGGTTCCTGATGTGGAATCGGAACTTCATGCCCGCGGTGCTTCACGCGCGCGAGCAAGTGGCCGCGGGTGCAATCGGAACTCCCTACGCAATCCATGTGGATTTTTACTTTGCCAAGGACTCCGGTCCTCCGCGCGGGTCGCGACAGCTCGGTTATCCTCCGATCAACTGGGAAGCTCATCAGATCGCGGCTCACATCGACGGCGCGGATGGCGGACTGGGTCGCGAGCCGATGGGCGAGCTGGCCGTCGAGGGGATTTATCCACTCGGCTACATTTGCTTCATCACCGGCTCGACTGTCCAGCGCGTGTTCGCGCGATCAACCGCGTTCTTCCACCAGGTTCACGCGGATAACGGAGTGGAAGACTTGGCGAGTGTCTCTCTGGAAATGGCCGGCGGGCTGATCGGATCGATTGCGATTGGGCGCATCGGTCTTGCGAGCCACCCCAGCGGCGGCGAGATCAAACTGCATGTTCTCGGCTCCTTGGGGGCGCTTGTGATCAGCGAAGCACGGCCCGAAGTGGGTATCTACCACAAGAACCAAGCTCCGAAGGAATCCCGACAGAGGCGGGTCGCGGGTGAGAACGACTTTCTGCTGGCAGATGACTTCGCACTCGCCCTCGACGAGAAGCGCGACACCGTGATGGGCATTCGGGCGAGCTACGCGATTTTCGCAACGGTCGAGTCTGCACTGGAGTCATGCCGAACTGGACAGGCAGTTGAGGTGCGTTGAAACGAGGACTTCACTCATGACCGGTCGCGAGATTATCCAGGCGCTGCATGATGGCCGGTATGTGTTCGCCTCCGCCATTGTGGGAATGTCTCCGCTGTGGCCGGAGTTGGCGAAGAAAACAGGCATCGACTTCGTCTTCGTTGATACCGAACACATTCCGCTCGACCGACAGACGCTTTCCTGGATCTGCCAGACGTATCAGGCGCTGGGACTTCCTCCGGTTGTCCGCATTCCTTCCAACGATCCGTTTGAAGCGTGCAAGGCGCTGGACGCGGGAGCGGGAGGGATCATCGGGCCGTATCTGGAGACCGCGGATCAACTGCGGGGGCTGGTTGGTGCCGTGAAGTTGCGTCCGCTGAAGGGCAAACGGCTCGCGGAAGCGTTACGCGACCGCAAGACACTGGAGCCGGAACTCGCCGATTACCTTGCGAAGCGCAACGGGGAAAAGATTCTCATCGCGAACATCGAGAGCGTACCGGCCATCGAGAACCTGCGCGAAATCTGCGCTGTGTCGGGTCTCGATGCGGTACTCATCGGCCCACACGACCTCACATGTAGTCTGGGGATCCCGGAACAGTACGATCACCCGCGCTTCGATGAAGCGGTGCGAACAATCTTCCGCATTGCACGCGAACACGGCGTTGGCGCGGGCATCCACTTCTGGTTGGGATTGGAACAGGAAATCGCGTGGGCGAAAGCCAGCGGGAATCTCGTGATGCACAGTTCCGACCTTGCCGCGTTCTCTCGAACACTCCAGGCCGAGTTCAAGCAACTGCGTGAAGCACTCCGAAGTTGAAGAACGAGCCACCAATGTCTTCTCTCCCGCCCGAATCTGTCACTTTATCGAGAGGCGGGCGAGCCACGGTGCTTGCGGTCGCGTTCCTCGGCTGGTTCGGTGCCGGGGTTCACATGGCGATCACGCAACAGACCGGTCGGGCCGCGTCCATCGACTTGTTAGATCGCACCGGCTCGATTGACGCAACTCGCTTTCAACTCTTGAGCAAGCAAGAAGAACTCGCGAAGCGCGGAGGAGCCGAAAAGCTCTCCGAAGACGACTCGGTGCAAGTGAAACAGTGGGAAGTGGAAGTCGGGCGGTGGTTCGCGTGGAACCAGTGTGCGTTTCTCTTTGGCGCGGCCGCGGGCGGACTGCTGTTCGGCTGGTTGGGTGATCGGATTGGCCGGGCGCGCGGAATGGCGATCAGCATCCTCACGTATTCCTGCTTCTCCGCGACGGTATATTTCGCTCAGGCACCGTGGCAGTTTGCGTTTTTGTGGTTTCTTGCTTGCCTGGGTGTTGGGG
>JAKEEV010000265.1 GCA_022616395.1 Planctomycetia bacterium
GATCATGCGCGCATTCCGGCGCGGAGGAGTCCGACGTTGGACAATGGCCGGCAAGTTTGAAAAACGCATCCTGTTTCGGCCCTGGCGCTGGCTGTATCTGGTCCCCGACTGGCGGATGCTGCGGTTCTGGTTCTTCCGTCGCCGAAAAGCGAACAACGACGACTCACTGTTATTGGGGCTGATCGACGAGTTCCGACGCGAAGGAATGGAGTGCGTTTCAGCCCTGGACCTCTGCCCGGAGTTGCTCGTGAGGGAAGGCGTACTCACTGGACGCAAACCAAACGCGGCCGAAGCGCGGGACATTGCCCTCGGCTGGCACCTGGCGCGCGAAATGGGCCGGCTGGATGTCGGCCAGAGCGTAATGATTCGCGACCGAGCCGTGCTGGCGGTCGAAGCAATCGAAGGAACCGACCAGGCGATTCAACGCGCGGGGGAACTCTGCCGACACGCGGGCTTTGTTGTGGTGAAGGTGGCCAAACCGGAGCAAGATCGCCGATTCGACGTCCCCACGGTAGGTACGCAGACCATCGAGACCATGCGCAAAGCCGGCGCGACAGCTCTGGCGATCGAAGCCGGCCGCACGATTCTGCTCGACGAAGCCGCAACGGTCGCTCTGGCCGAACAGTACGGCATCACAATCACGAGCCTGACCGGTCCTCCTTCATGAAAACGAGAATTGAGGGCGGACGATGATCCCTGTTCCCTTTTCACTCGTCGGGCAGATATAACTAAATGGCGTAGACCTTCGGTCGAATTGCAAGTGGTTGGGAGTTTGGTCCAGAAGAGCAGACCGTTCCCGAAGTGAACGCGGGACCGAACTTCAGATCCACGGAATGGGTCCGGAAGGGGAGAACACCCGCAAATGCGGCGATTCTGAGCCTTCTGGGCGTTGCCCGCATCCGCGCCGACCGGGTAAGATGACCCGTCTGTGTGATTCGCTCAGGCTGGTGCGCCCACTCATGTGGCCGATTACGTTCTTGCTTCCGAACCCCGTCCCTGCGGCTGCCGCCGCCTTGCTCCGGGACGCCTGCTTCGCTGGTGGGTACGACCAAACGCCAGTCCCGACCACCGTTCGCATTGAGGACGGCCGACTCATCCTTCTGCGCAACGTCAACGAGAGCGGTTACCTGTCAATCCCTTGGTCCATCGAACCGTTCGGCACTCTCGTCGTCTCATCTGCTGCTCTGCGAGATCGCCCGGAACCGTATCAGCTGCTGGTGGAGTTGGCACGCGGAAAGCTCAATCAGATACGGTGCATGACCGCCGAGTGGCAAGCAATCGGATTGACAACAACACCCGACTTCGACCGGGCGCTCTCTGAAATCACCCGACTCTTCGTGCGCTGCGTGCTTGCTCCAACCGGTTCGGAGGCGGATGCGGTCGCAGCGCGCGTGCTCGAACAGAGCCACATGCTGGCGGATCAACTCGCTCGCAATTACATCGAGCAGGCCCTCGCCACACGCCACGAAGAGGAAGGAAAACTCCCCACGCGGGTTTCCGCACGCCTCACACACGCTCCAACCGGAGAAGCGCTCGCTGAATACACCCGCACGTTCAACGCGGCCACGATCTCCTTCCGCTGGCGGGATGTTGAACCCAACGAGGCGCAATACGACTGGACCGAACCTGATGCCGCCGTTGCGGCAGCGAAGGCCGCGGGTTTGCCAATCACAATCGGTCCGGTGATTGATCTGGCGCCGGGAATGCTCCCGACGTGGGCAGCCGGCTGGGAATCGGACCTGCCAGCGCTGGCCGCGTTCATGTGCGACTATCTCGAAACCGCCATCACGCGCTACAAGGACGATGTGAAGCGCTGGGTTGTCTGCGCGGGGTTCAATCAGGCAGACTCGCTGGGGTTGGTGGACGATGACCGCTTACGGCTGGCGTTTCGCCTGTTTGAAGCAGTTACGCAAATTGATCCGAACCTGGAGCTGGTTCTGAGCGTAGCTCAACCGTGGGGCGACTATCTTGTTAGCGAAGACCAGACAATCTCGCCGATAACGTTTCCAGACGATCTGGTGCGAGCTGGAGCGCGGTTGTCGGGGGTCGAACTGGAACTCCACTGCGCAACGCGCCCGCGTGGAAGCTTGCCCAGAGACTTGCTCGATAGCGCCAGGTTGCTCGACCTCTTCGGACTTCTCGGACTTCCTCTGGAGCTGGTTTTGAGCCACCCATCGGCGAGCGATCCGGACCCACTCGCAACGGCTCACGGTCAATCGATCTGGTCGCCGGCGTGGAGTGCTGGCCCTTCACCGGAGAGTCAAGCCGAGTGGGGTTCGTCGATGGCCTCGCTCGCGTTGTGCTGGTTGCCCGTCCGCGCTGTAACCTGGGCTCACTGGTCGGACGCTACCCCGCACATGGTTCCGCAGAGTGGATTGCTCGACGCGCACGGGCAACCAAAACCACTCCTGGCGAAGTTGCGCAACTTGCGAAGTGAACACTTACCCCCCGAACGATCCGACTAGCCCTCACCGGATCCATACAGTTTGATTTCTGGGACAGATTCGTTAATACTACAATCCCGCGGACGAACAACCCACCAGAACCGCCAACCGCCCAAATTGGGGAAATTGTCCAACAACCCCAGATCAAACTCCGTTGGTAGTACAACCGGATACCCTCCTCGAACGTCTCCGAACTATCTGTTGGAGGTCGGTTTTTGCCGGGGAGTAGGAACTGGAAAGTAGCGGGAACTTTGTCGTAGAAGTCCGCGACTCGCGTTTGAAACGACTGACGAGTGATTTCTTGTTACGCGCCGGGATGAGGGAGGTACTCCGATGTCGGAGGGTGACCGCCGCTCAGACGGGGCTTCAGCGCCAACACCTGCTTCCGGGAGCGGGGCCGTTCCCCGCTCCGTTGCCGGTTACCACCTTTTGCGAAAAATCGGTGAAGGTGGGATGAGCGCGGTGTATCAGAGTTTCGATGTGGTCAGCGGGCGGCCTGTCGCGGTGAAATTGCTCGCCGATCACCTCGCCAGTCAGCCGGAGTTTGTCGGGCGTTTCTATCGCGAAGCGCGCCTCAGCCGAGTGCTGGAACATCCCAACATCGTCCAGGGGTACGCCTCCGGGTACGATCCACACGTCAGTAAACATTTCCTGGTGCTGGAGTTCATCGACGGGCCAACCACTCACGGCGTTCTTGCTCACTCTGGTAAGTTGAACGTCGGGGCGGTGGTGCGCATCGGAATTGACATCGCCCGCGCGCTGAAGTTCTTACACGAACGGCAGTACGTCCACCGAGACGTCAAGCCCGACAACATCCTTCTGCATCCCGATGGAATCGCCAAACTTGCCGATCTCGGCTTGGCCAAGCGACTCAACGACGACGCCCAGCTCACCTCAGTTCATCAGGGCGTGGGCACGACGTACTACATGCCTTATGAACAGGCGGTGAACGCGAACTTGGTGGATGGTCGCAGCGACATCTTCGCGCTGGGTGCCACGCTCTATCACCTCTTGACGGGCGAAGTACCGTTCCCCGGAGCGACTCACGACGAGGTGATTCGCGAGAAAGCCCACAACTCGTTCCGCTCGCTGAGGAGCCTCAACACCGACGTGCCGTCGGAGTTGGAGGGCATCATCTCCGCGATGCTCGAATACGATCCGCGCGCTCGGATTCAGTCCGCGAACGAATTGATCGAGGCTCTGGACAACACCCAACTCGCGGGCGGACTCACCGGATTCGGGCGCAATGAGTCTTCACCCGTCGAAGATTTTCCACATCCAACCGAGGACAGCCCGACTCGTATCGATCACCGTCTGTTGCAGACACCGCCGGATGATCTTCCCCCGCCTCTTCCTCCACCCGGAGATGGTTTCACTTCGGCCACGTGGACCATTGCCCCGATTCGATCCGCTCCACACCAAGCGCCACGCTGCGTTTGGCCGTGGGTCGTGGGCACTGGCGCGGTGATTATCACACTCGTCGCCAGCGCGATGACTCGCCAGCGCGACACTCCTGTTCCTGACCCGGAAACGCCCGCCATTTTGGTGAAGGAACCCGTATCGAGTTCCCCAGTTGGACTCCCCGCCCTCCCATCCCAATAATCACAAGCGCAAGAGGGTAGGCCGCTCGCGGAGCGAGTCGCCTACCAGAGCGTCTGCGCTAAAAAGTCACAGGTAGGGATGAGTTTTTAAGACCCCCCTCACCCGCCGTTACGACTGACGCAAGGCGTCAGTCTACGGCGACCTCTCCCCGCTAAAGCGGGGCGAGGTGTGGGCGTTGCCCATTCCGTGTAGCTCACCGAAACTGTAAGCGCCCAACACCTCGCCCCGCTCTGCGGGGAGAGGTCGCCGCCGCGGAGCGCTTCGCTCCGCGAATAGCGGCGGGTGAGGGGTTTCTTCTTTTCCACAAACTCCTCGCGCTCATCGTGTGACTTTTTAACGTAGACGCTCTACTCCTCCCCGCTTTCTGCTCTCGTAGAGTGGTGATTGATGCCCGATGGAACACATTCGGTGAATCGTGCGCGGCTCTGCCTGGTGCTGGCCGCGCTACTCTGGAGCCTCGGCAGTGTGTTCATGCGCGTGTTGCGCGAACCGCTTGGCCTGGGGCTGAACGAACCGCTCCTGTCTCCGTTGCAAATCGCCTTCTATCGCGGACTGTTCGGCGGGCTTGTGATGCTCGCTCTCGTCCGGCGCGCGGAGATGACCTTCCGACCGCTGATGCTCGGAATGGTGGTCGCGTTCACTGTCATGAGCGGCTTCTATCTTTCGGCACTGGGGCTTGGACCGGCCGCGAACGCGATCTTCTTTCAGAACACCGCTCCGGTGTGGGTGTATCTCTTCAGTGTGTTCATACTCGGAGAAGCCGCCGACCGACGCGGATGGCAAGCGGTCCTTCTGGCTGCTCTCGGGGCGAGTGTGATTGTCGCGGGGAACTGGCCGCGCGAACTTCCTCCCGAAGATCAGCGCGCGCAGGTGTTCATTCTCTTCATGGGCCTCGGAAGTGGTTTGATCTACGCGGTGGTTGTGCTTTTCCTTCGCGTCCTGAGAGACAATTCCGCCGCGTGGCTGGTCGCGCTGAACTTACTCGGCACTGCGGTGACTCTGGGGCTATTCGTGCTTGTATCCGATGGCCCTTCCGGGTTCGTGCAGTGGGTGACGGCTCCGAGCGCGAAGCAACTCGTTGTGCTGTTCGTCTTCGGAGCGTTCCAGATGGCATTTCCGTACTGGCTGTTCACGCGTGGGCTTCGGTATGTGTCTCCTCACGAGGCCGCGATCATCACGCTGATAGAACCACTCGTGAACCCGATCTGGGCGTTCCTCATCACGCCCGAAAAAGATACTCCGAACGTCTCGATGCTCGTCGGAGGAGCGCTCATTCTGCTGGCACTCGTGTGGCGATACTTCCCGGCAAAGCAGAAACACAAGGATTAACCACAGAGACGCAGAGAACACAGAGAAAGAATAGGACAGAGAAGGGCAGGGCGGTTATTCTTCTCGGTGGTGTTTTCTCTGCGTGCTCTGCGTCCCTGTGGTTAACCCTCTTTCCAAATCGACCCATGCCTCCTCTCCATCTTGCAACGTTCGCCTGTGATGTCACGCCACCCCTCGGCCATCCGCTTTGCGGAGGCTGGATAATGCCCGTTCGCGGAGTGGACGATCCGCTGCGCGCGCTTGGAGTTGTGTTGCTCGGAGTCGGTAAGCCGATTGTGCTGTGTGCGGTCGATTGGTGCGGACTCCGCAACGAAGCCTTTCGTATCTGGCGCAAGGCACTGGCTGAAGCAGCACACACAACACCCGAACACGTTTCGTTGCACTGCGTTCATCCGCACAATGCACCTTTCGCGGATGTGGAAGCCGAAAAGATGATCGCCGCGGTGAAGGGGACTTCATCGCTCGACCTGAAGTATTTCGATGAGTGCGTGAAAAAGTCCGCGGAGGCGCTCAAGGGCGCGCTGATGAAGTCGGTAAAGTTCACGCAC
>JAKEEV010001403.1 GCA_022616395.1 Planctomycetia bacterium
GGGGGAGGGGAACGCTGTCCCTCAGACACGCTCGCTGATCCGCCCGCCTCTGACCCAACACAACAACCCATCCACCCAACCTGGTATCAGAACGATTCAATGCTATTCGGTATCATGTCCGGTCTGCCAAAGTAGTAGGCACACGGCGTGTACCGGTCTTCTCTCCGAAGGCGCTTTCAGAACGGCACACGGCGAACTACTACTTTATCCAATGGTCACGCGGTCGCCGGGGTTGGGCACGCTGACATCCTCGAAGCCGAGTCCGCGGAGTGTTTCGGCCAGCGCATCGGCCTGCTCGTGTTCACCATGAATCAGCCGAACTTTGCCCACGTTCCCCGCCAAGGGCGACAGATACGCGAGGAAATCGTTCTTGTCCGCGTGGCCGCTGAAGCCGTCGAGATGCAGCACATCGATCCACTTGTTCCAGTCGCGGCCCTGGAACCGCACTGTCGGCTTCGGCTCCAGGAGCTTCCGACCCACCGTGCCCTGAGCCTGATAACTCACCAGCACAATGGTGCATCGTGGATCGTCCACCAACTGCTTGAGGTGTTGTTGAATGCGGCCCGCGTCGCACATGCCGCTTGAAGCGATGATGACACTCGGCCCGCGTTGCGTGGCGAGCAGCGTGCTCTCCTCGAAGTCGCGCACGTAGGTCACGCCATCGCCACCGAGAAGCCCGTGTCCTTCGCGAAGTGCCTGCGCGATCTCTGGCGAAAGGCTATTCGGGTGCGAGCGGTACACTTCCGCCACTTCCGCCGCCAGAGGGCTATCAACGTAAATGGGAATCTCCGGAATCTTCCGCTCGCGCAGTCCCAGTTGCAAAACGTGGATGATGAGCTGCGTGCGGCCGAGGCTGAACGCGGGGATCAGCACTTTCCCTTCGCGGTCAATCGTGTCTCGAATCGCGCTGTAGAGCTTCTCGACTGTTTCCGGGAACGACCGGTGTACGCGGTTGCCGTAGGTACTTTCGCACACCAGCACATCAGCGGGCGGAATCGCTCCGGTTGGCTTCAAGATCGGCAGTCCGCGTCGGCCCATGTCTCCGCTGAAGGTTAACGTTCGGTCGCGATCAGAACCGGCGGCAGTGAGGAAAACCATCGCGGAGCCGAGAACGTGCCCGGCTTCGATGAATCGAAATCGTGCGCTCTTGGTTACGTCGGTGTCTCGGTTGTACGGAACCTGCACGATGCGGCCGAAGACTTTCTCGACGTCCGTGGCCGTGTAGAGCGGTTGCACCCACGGCTCGGCGTAGTTGCGAGCGATGTTGAGGTGAGCCGCGTCCTCTTCCTGAATCTTGGCGCTATCCGCGAGCATCACGCGAAGCAGGTCGCGCGTTGGCGGAGTGCAATAAATCGGTCCGTCGAAGCCCTGGCGAACGAGCGTGGGAAGATTGCCGCAGTGGTCGATGTGGGCGTGGCTGATAATGACCGCGTCGATCTGGTGCGGGTGGAACGGGAAGTGAGCGTTTCGCTGCCGGGCATCTTCACGACGGCCCTGGTGAAGTCCGCAATCGAGCAGAACCTTGTGGTTGCCGGCTTCAAGCAAATGCATTGAGCCGGTGACGCCACCGGCCGCGCCCCAGAACGTGAGTGTGGGATCGGTGATTGGTGCGGGTGCTGTTGAGGGTTTCATGCAGGCATTCTACCCGCCGATCTGCGCAAGCTCCAAGCCGAGTAGATGGGTGGGGTGCAGTAAGGGAATCTGGTTGTTGAAGCAACCCAGCCGGCTGACGCCGGGAGTTCGACGGGGCTTTGCCGAACCGCCGGCGTCAGCCAGCTGGGTCTCTCCACGTCACCAGAAACGATGACCGCACTCACCGGAGCGCGAGGTCACTCCTCCTCACTCTGAAATTGCGAACAGTCCACTAGTCCGGAAATGAATGACTCGAAGTCCGGTGCAAGAACCGTGACCGGCGAGTAGACATTCCCGGGTTCAACCAGAATGACGCGTGGCTCTCCCTCGGGACCGCACTCGCTGTAATCGAGCATGACGGCATCGCCACAGCCCGATGGCGTGTCGGCGATCACGATCCCCACGTCGGGATAGTGCCGGTCTCGGATGATGTTGGGGCTTTCCTCGATCCCCCACTCCGAATCCACACCGTAGAGAGTGTTGATTTGGATGTGATCCACTGCCCAGGATGTCGGCGCGGTTGTCGGAAAGCAAAACTTTCGTGGATAGCCGCCGTTTCGGATTTGAAGCAGCCGAATGTACGCTTCCGGCAGCTTGTAGCCGAGCGCGTCCTGAATGGCTTGAACCATTTCATCCGTCAGGGATGGTCCGGTGTGGTCGTCGATGATCTCAGACCAGAAGTCGTCGATCCGTTTCACGTCGTTCATCCGCTTCGCCCTCCGCGGTCAGTCGAGTGTGGGTTCGAGGGGCGGTGACGGGCATCAGAGCGAACCAGCGCTGTCGGACGAACACGCACGCCGGACACTCCGGCGCGAATATAGCACATGGATGGCCGGAAAGCTCTTTCCACTCGCCGGACGTGCGGAGAGAACAGGAGTGGTCGCAAGAGGGGTCGAGCCAAGTTTACTCGTTACTCTTTTGGGCGCGAATCTTTGTATCGCAGCCAGAATCCCAGGCCGACAACGAAGTACACAGCCGCAAGCCCAACGAGCACGAACTTGGGTATCGCGCACCACATCGCCACAACCGGCCACCACGAACCTTCCGCTCCGAACAATCCCCA
>JAKEEV010000033.1 GCA_022616395.1 Planctomycetia bacterium
CAGGTCGAACACCTGACGAATGTGTATGGAGACGACCGGGATACAATCCGGCCCGGCGACCGCGTGTTGTTGATCGTTGAGAACGACGCGGGCTTCGCCCGGTTCCTGTTGGATGCCGCGCGCGAGAAAGGATTCAAAGGGTTGGTTACCGCGCTGAGTGCCGCGACTCTCACGCTGACCCGCGAATACAACCCAGACGCCATCACCCTCGACATCCACCTGCCAGACATTGACGGGTGGCGAGTCCTGGAGCGCTTGAAGAAGGATCAGGCGACCCGCCACGTCCCGGTGGTCGTGGTCTCAACCGATGAGGCCAAGGATCGAGCGCTGTCGTCGGGATGTTTGGCTTTCCTCGGCAAGCCGATCCAGAGCCGAGAGGTTCTCGATGGTCTGCTCGACTATCTCACGGATTATATTGGTCGGCCGGCCCGGCACTTGTTGGTCGTTGAACCTGATCCCGCCCAGCGCGAGCAGGTGAAATCCCGACTCGCGGACCCAGAAGTGTTGGTGACTGCGGTCGCGGACTCCGCATCAGCGCTCCGGACGCTGACCAATCAGCCAACCGACTGCATCGTGCTGAGTCCACGCGCTCAAGACATGGTCGAACGGCTGGTCGCCACGGGGAGTTTGCCGGACGCGGAAGGTTCGGAGTCCAACGGGCTAGCGAAGGTGAGTACGCGGTTGCCAGTGATTCTTTACGGAGAGGGGGAAGTTGAAACCGAGTCCGGATCGTGGAAGCGGGCGACCCACCTGTGTACCATCCGTCAGGCACATTCTCCTGATGTCCTCCTCGACCTCGCGACGTTCTTCCTGCATCGACCGATCGCGAAACTGCCTCAGACTCAGCGCAACCAACTCGCCGAGATGCAACAAACAGGCAAGATCCTCGCCGGTCGCAAGGTGCTGATTGTGGATGACGACATGCGCAACATCTTCGCGCTCTCGACGATCCTGGAAGAACACGACATGGTGATTGTGTCCGCCAACAACGGCCGAGACGCGATCCGGATGCTCCGAGCGGACTCCGGGATCGAGATCGTTCTCATGGACATCATGATGCCAGAGATGGACGGAATGGAAACGATGCGGGAAATTCGCAAGATTCCGGAACTGAAGAACATGCCGATCGTGGCGGTGACAGCCAAGGCCATGAAGGGCGACCGGGAGAAGTGCATCGAAGCCGGAGCCTGGGACTACCTGTCGAAGCCCGTGAACCCGGAACAACTGCTGTCGGTACTGCGCGCGTGGCTCGACCGCTAAGGCGATGGCGAGTCGCAGTACGATGATGTAGAGTACATCATTGATCCTCATCAGGCGCGGGTCGAGCGATTCGGAGTTTGGTCGTTGTCTTTTGCATGGGAACGCTATGCCCGAAGAGCCGACGAACATCCTTGTTGTGGATGACCTGCCCGAGAAACTCCTGGCCTACCAGATCATCCTTGAGGAGTTGGGGCAAAACCTCGTCACGGCCAATTCCGGAGAGGAGGCGCTGCGCGCCGTCCTGAAGTACGACTTCGCCGTGATCCTGCTCGATGTCCAGATGCCGGGGATGAGCGGGCTGGAGACCGCGTCGCTCATCCGCCAGCGGAAGCGTTCCGCTCACACACCAATCATCTTTCTGACGGCATTCGCCGACGAGGTGCTTGTCGCGGAGGGGTATGCTCAGGGAGCAGTGGACTACATCACCACACCAGTCATCCCAGCGATCCTTCGGGCGAAGGTACGCGTATTCTGCGACCTCTACCGGATGACTCAACTCGTCCGTCAGCAGGCGGAGGAACGAATCGCGCTGGCCGAGGAACGGTCCAAGCGCGAGGCCGTGGAGGAAGCCAACCGTCGGCTCGCCTTCTCAGCCAAGACCGGAGTCGCCCTCGGCCAGTCGCTCGACCAGGATGTGACGAGGAGGGAAGTGGTGCGGCTGCCACTCACCTTCCTGGCGGATCTCGTCGTGCTGGTTGTCCTGGAGCGCGGTGGGGAGTGGAAGACCCTCCGTGCTATGGCATCGGATGTCGGGCCGACACTGGAGGAAGGGATTGGCCGAAAAGGGGTGCCCGCCGAGTTGCTTGGTCGAATCGAGCAGGCGCTGACCGGGATCACACCTGACCACACGCCCGAGCAGGTAGTCGTCCCGCTTCACGCGCACGGACAGATCTTTGCCGCCATTGCTTTCTCGCGCGAGCTATCGGGCCGAAGGTTCGGGTCAGCGGACCTGACACTCGCCGAGGCGTATGCCTCGCGAGCGGCCATTGCTCTGGAAAACGCAAGGCTCTACCACGAGGTTCAACAGGCCGACCGACAAAAGAACGAGTTCCTCTCGATGCTCGCCCACGAACTTCGCAACCCGCTGGCTCCCATCCGCAACGCCAACGCCATCCTCCATCAAGAACCCGCTGATCCGGCTCGGGTGCGGTGGGCTCAGGGAGTCATTGATCGCCAGCTCACTCACCTCGTCCGGTTGGTGGATGACCTGCTCGATGTCTCCCGCATCACGCAGGGGAAGATTCGGCTTTCAATCGAACCAGTCGATCTGGAGGTCATGGTGTCCCAGGCGGTCGAAGCGATCCGTCCGATGCTCGACCAATTCGGGCACAAACTCGAGGTCACTCTGCCGTCTCGACCGCTGATGGTCCGCGGCGATCCGGCCCGACTGACACAGGTGCTCACAAACCTGTTGAATAATGCCGTGAAGTACACCGATCCGGGCGGTCGGATCTTCTTGCGCGCGGAGCGGGTGAGCGGGAACTTGGGAACAAGCAATGGGCCACCTTCCGATCACTCGTCTCGCGTCTCGCCTTCCACGAACGATTCTGGAGTTGCGGAGATTCGCGTTCGCGACACGGGGATCGGCATCTCTCCGGAACTGCTGCCCACCGTATTCGACTTGTTCACACAAGCGAGCCGATCCCTCGACCGCTCACAAGGCGGGTTGGGTATCGGGTTAACCCTCGTCCGTCGGCTCGTCGAGATGCACGGTGGGACCGTGGAAGCTCACAGCGAAGGACCGGGGAAGGGGAGTGAGTTTATCGCCCGACTCCCGGCTAGCCCCGAGCAGACACAACGACCGGCGGAGGTTGTCGCTCCAACTGAATTCCTCACCAGGCACCATCCGCTGCGAATCGTCGTCGTGGATGATAACGTCGATGGAGCCGAGTCTCTGGCCGACTTGCTGAGCATGTTAGGCCATCAGGTCCAGGTGGCTCACGACGGACCGGCGGGACTTGCAGTGGTTCGCGGGTTCGACCCCGATCTGGTCTTCCTGGACATCGGGCTACCAGGGATGGATGGTTACGAAGTGGCCCGGCAACTGCGGCTCGAACCAGACTCGCGCGCGATACTCGCGGCGATCAGCGGGTATGGCCGGGACGAAGATCGGCTGCTGTCGCGTGAGTCGGGCTTCTCCTACCACTTCGTGAAGCCAATCGATCTCAAACTGCTCCGCACGCTGCTCGACTCGGTTCGCCCGATGCCGGTGGGTGGCAATTCCGCGAACTCGGCCTGAGGGCGGTCCACTGGTTGGTGTCACTCGACTCACACGTCGCTGTTGCTGTGTCGAAATGCTCTCTGTTGTGTGGGGAGTTTTCAGAAGAAGACCCCTCACCCGCCGTTACGACTGACGCGAAGCGCGTCAGTCTACGGCGACCTCTCCCCCGCACGGCGCAAGAGAGGTGGGTCTTGCCCATTGCGTGTCGCTTTGTGCATCTGCAACAACCCTCACCTCTCCCCGCTTTTGCGGGGAGAGGTCGCCGCCGCGAAGCGCTTCGCTTCGCGAAAAGCGGCGGGTGAGGGGTCTTCAACACAGTAACCCTTCAACACGATCCGGTGTCAGTCGGTTGCCGATGCGCCGTTGGGTAGGATCGCAAGCAGCTTGCTGATGACGACCGGATCGGCTGGTTTGGTGAGATGATGATCGAACCCCGCCTCTTGGGTCCGTCTACGGTCTTCGGGCTGACCCCAGCCGGTCAGCGCGATCAGCATCACGCTCCGCTGACCCGCCTGTTCGCGCACCCGTCGGGCTACCTCATGTCCGCTCATCCCCGGTAACCCGAGGTCGAGTAGGATGACTTCCACTGAGTGTTTCCGAGCAAGTTCGAGCGCGGCTGTCC
This sequence comes from Planctomycetia bacterium, assembly GCA_022616395.1. Lineage (GTDB taxonomy): Bacteria > Planctomycetota > Planctomycetia > Gemmatales > Gemmataceae > Gemmata. The sequence goes on from JAKEEV010000033.1 coordinate 4,104, forward strand.
CGTTGTAGGCTGTCTGAACGTCGTGGCCCGCGAGCCGCAACAACTCGGCCAGGCTATCCGCCGCGTCCTGGTTGTCGTCCACGACAAGAACGCGTCGGGACACTCTCGGTAACGGTTGGGCGTTGGCCGGATCATTTGGTGTCTCCGGTGCAACTTCCTGCAAGACTGGCAGTCGGACGATGAATTCGCTCCCGCGACCCAGTCCTTCGCTGGTCGCTTCGACTTGCCCTCCGTGCATCTCGATCAGTTGCTTCACCACCGTCAGCCCGATTCCCAGCCCTCCGCGTGATCGATCAGGAGACGGGTCGATCTGGGTAAACAGGTCGAATACTCGCGGGAGCATCTCCTCCGCGATCCCGATCCCGTTATCCCTCACGCGGATTACGGCATCATTTCCCTGCCGTTCAACCCGCACCAGAATCGTCCCTGATGGCTCCATATACTTGGCGGCGTTGTTCAGCAGGTTCGCCACGACCTGACTCAGACGCGCGGGATCGGCATTCAGATAGATGGTTTCCGCGGGGAGTGTCACGGTCAGCTTGTGGCGAGCGGTTTCGATCAGCGGTCGGCTGGTTTCGATTGCCCGCTCGATTACGTCAGTGAGCTTAACTTGCTGCCGTCTCAGCTCGACCTTTCCGCGGGTGATTCGGGCGACGTCGAGCAAGTCATCCACGAGGCGAGCGAGGGTCTGAACCTGGCGTTCCGTCAGCGCCAGAGCACGCTCGGCTGTTGGGCTAGATACACCCGAGAGTTTCAGGATCTCAAGCGCGGTGCAAATGGGAGCCAGAGGGTTGCGCAGTTCGTGCGCGAGCGTGGCGAGGAATTCGTCTTTGCGGCGGTCCGCTTCCCGGAGCGCCTGTTCCGCCTGCTCTCGTTTGGTCACGTTCAGAGCCGCTCCTCGAACCCCAACGACAGAGCCGGTCGCGTCGAACCGCGGCTCAATGAGCAGATCGTAATGACGCACTTCGCGGGGAAGCCGGACACGGACCGTGCGGTGAGTTCCTCGACCAGTGCGGAGAACTTCTCGCTTGAGAGCCATCAACTCTATCCCATCTGAACCCGGCAACAGCTCTTCGTCGGTCCGCCCGATGGTTCCCTCCGGGAACTCCAGATCCTGGGGATAGATCCACAAGTAGCGCAGATCCACGTCCTGTTCAAACACGGTGACGGCACCGCTGCCGAGTGCGAGCCGGAAACGTTCCTCGCTCCGACGCAACGAGTCTTCCGCTCTCCTGCGCTCGATGAATTGTCCGATTTGTCCGCCAACAGTGGAGAACATCCTCAGGAGGTCTTCATCCGGCTGGCGAATCTCGTGGCTGAAGAACTCGATGATCCCCAGAACCTCCTCTCCCACCCGAATCGGAAACCCGAACGCCGCGTGCAGCCCCACGGCCTGAGCGATAGGCCCACGTGGGAAGTTCGTGTCTTTGGTGACATCTGGTATCCAGGCAGGCTTTCCGGTGGCCCAGACGCGACCGGGCAGTCCGACACCCTTCGGGAAGACGGATTGCCTGGTGAGTGCCTCGAACTGAGCTGTTCGAGTCGTGGACGAGGAACGAACCTCCACCAGCGCGACGACCGCGGTGGAGAAGTGATTCCGCAAGGTCGAGCGGACGGGAGCAGTCACGGCCCGCGCTCCGTGTTCTGAGCAATACTCATGCGAGTTCTCCGCACGGGATGTCTGTGAGCCTACCCGCGGTTCACTCAACTCGCAACAAATCGATGCTCGAGAAGTTGTCGATGAACCTTAGAGTACACCAACAGAGTTGTGAATGTCCGGCTTTGCGACTGAGCCGCCCGGCAGAAGGTCACCGAACGTGACAAGGCGAAGCAAGCGCGAGTGGAACGATGTGGGGTTCAACGCATCAGGGCCGGAGTCTCCGCCCTGAATACCTGTCGTGAGGGAGGTTGCAGAGGAATCACTGGCGGATTCCACATCACATCAGCGACTCAGGGATTGAGAGTGCGGGCGAACTCATCGAGTTCCTGCTCCGCCTGTTCCTTGGCGTACCCATAGCGTTCCTGAAGTTTGCCCGCGAGCTGGTCCCGCTTCCCTTCGATTGCGGTCAGGTCGTCGTCGGTCAACTTCCCCCACTTCTCCTTCACCGTCCCCATGAGCTGCTTCCAATTCCCCTTGATCTGATCCCAGTTCATATTCCCCTCCAATATGGTAGGCGAGAAAAAGACACACCATTCGGCTCAGTCGGTCGACTCCGGGGCTGTCGGAGGCTCGCGATTGGCCGCTGTGAAGTTTCTGTGCAAAGAGGATGCCCGCGGCTATCCCGGAGAGAGCTTTGAGGTGAATGCCGCTTTCCCCGACTGCTGGAGTCGGAGGAACGGCACGCTTCTCGCATAGTGAGTTGGGTACTGAAGACAGCGCACGATCAGAATGCACGGTTCTCCCAGAACCGAGTGCGGATGCTGGCGGCTCACCACTTTTCCTCAACCGGTCAGCCAACGGATCACCTCGGCCAGTTCGCCGACAGCATCGACACGCCAGCTTGTATGCGGAACTGTGAGCTCCGTTGGGGCTTCAGTATCATGCTCTCCACCACCTGTTTCCGACTCTCCCATTCCACAACATGCGCAAGGCTTACCACCGGCTCGTGAGCAACCTTCCCGGTGACTCGTTCTACCATCGAGCGCGGGGAGGGGGATTGTTTCGGAGCCTTGTCCGCATTCTGGCTCGCCGAAAGTGAATGAATTGCTTCTCCCAGTCCGCGATCATTGTCCGTTGGAGTGGCCGTTGGATCGGCCGTTGTCGGAAGTTGCCGCCAGAGCAAGTTTTCGCGGAGCGGACCGGACACTCCTGGCCAGAAGCCGTTGGTAGACGGCAACGTAGTCCGCGGCCATCCGCGCGGCGCTGAAGCGAGTCTCAAACACATCGCGAATACTCTCTCGGTCGAGTTCACCCAGCCGGTCGACCGCACGAACCGCTTCATCCAGATCATCCACGATGAAACCCGTCACTCCGTCGTCGATCACCTCCGGGACCGAACCGCACCTCCACCCGATGACGGGTGTTCCACACCGCATCGACTCGATCATCACCAGCCCGAAGGGTTCCGGCCAGTCGATCGGGAACAGAACTGCCCGAGCGTTGCCGAGGAATGCAGGCTTCTCGTCTTCGCCGATCTCGCCGATAAATTCGACAAGCGGATCGCGGAAGAGTGGTTCGATCTCCGCGCGGTAGTACTCCACATCGGCCCGATCTACCTTCGCGGCCACACGCAGTTTCATTCCAACGCGCCGCGCGATCTCGACGGCTCGGTCAGCTCGCTTCTCGGGCGAGATACGGCCCAGGAACGCGAGGTAATCGCCACTCGCTTCGTTCTGCGTGGGGCATGGAGGCAGACCGTGGTAGACCGTCGCCTGCCAGTTGGCCCTCGGCAATGGTCGGCGCTGATAGTTGGAGATCGAGATCACCGGAACATCACTGAACTCATCGTAGAGCACGTTCAATTCCGGGAGGTTGAGCCACCCGTGAAGAGTCGTGACGTGAGGCACTCCCAATCGGCGCGACAACGGATAGTGGAGATAATCAACGTGGAAGTGGATCACGTCGAAGTGGCGGGCCTCACGCGCCACTCTCTCGAGCATGACAAAGTGCAGGGCCAGCGTATCCACGCAGGTCTTGTCGAGGCGCAACGCTTCTCGGCAAGCGGGGACCAGGCGCGCGGAAGTAACCGAGTCTCCGCTGGCGAACAGCGTGACGTCGTGTCCTTGTCGGACGAGTTCTTCCGTCAGGTACGACACGACTCGTTCCGTACCTCCGTACAACTTCGGAGGCACGGCTTCGTAGAGTGGCGCAACTTGTGCAATCCTCACTTGGTCTCTCCTGAAAAGGTGTTCGTAACTTGTGCAGTTTCCGTGCCGGGATAATTGACCAGTGGACGGACTCCGCTTGCTCGAGCTACAAATCCTGTAATCGAATCGCCCGCTGTTCGCCAACGAGACGACTGATGAGCGAATCCGCAACGAACGAACCAGCTCGCGAGCAACCTCCCACACGCGAGGCGAGTGACCTAGTTCAGGACGATCCCTACTACATCGTTGCACCCGCACCGCTGGCGGGCGAACGCGACCGCGTTCTCAAACAGGGAGATACGTTCGCTGTCTTCGACCACCACGGCGATATCCGGCCCGTGGGGATGAAGGAACAGGGACTCTTTCACGAGGGTACACGGTTCCTCTCCTGTTTAATTTTGCGACTTGGCCGCGGGGAGCCGTTGTTCCTCAGTTCCACGGTGAAGGAAGATAACGCGCTTCTGGCCGTGGACCTGACAAACCCCGACATCCGCGAAGGCGATCTCGTCAAACTTCCCCGCGGCACGCTCCACCTGTTCCGCGGAGTGTTGCTCTGGCAAGGAGTAAGTTATCAAACTCTGCGGCTACGGAACTACTCTGCCGCGCGAATCGAAGTTCCCTTCTCACTGCGCTTCGATGCCGACTTCGCGGACATTTTTGAAGTTCGCGGAACGACACGCCCGCGTCGCGGGCGCAGACTCGCGCCGACTGTCTCGCACGAAGCAGTCGTACTGAGCTACGAGGGGCTTGACGGAGTGGTGCGCCGAACACGGATTGAGTTTTCTCCCGCCCCTCGTCGGCTTACCGCGACTGATGCCGACTTCACCGTGATTCTCGACCCACAGCAGGAGACCAGGTTCCTCCTCACCGTCGCCTGTGAGACAGGTACCGGGATCGTGCCGAAGCCGTTCGATTACGCAACCGCGCTCGAACACACTGCCAAGTCGATGAACGACTCGAAGGCGCGAGCCTCGGATGTCTACACGTCCAACGAGCAGTTCAACGACTGGGTGAATCGCAGTCTCGCTGACCTCGCGATGATGGTCACCGAGACCCCGCGGGGGCTTTACCCCTACGCCGGAGTGCCGTGGTTCAGCACACCGTTCGGTCGCGATGGGATCATCACTGCACTTCAGACACTCTGGATCAATCCGGACATCGCGCGGGGCGTACTCACATACCTGGCAGCGGTGCAGGCGGATGCCACGATCCCCGATCAAGATGCCGAACCGGGGAAAATTCTGCACGAGACTCGACTCGGCGAGATGGCGGCTCTGCGCGAGATTCCCTTTGCTCGGTACTACGGGAGCGTCGATTCGACTCCTCTGTTTGTACTCCTGGCGGGGGCGTACTACGAGCGGACAGCAGACCGCGCGTTCGCGGAAACGATCTGGCCTCATGTCAAGCGAGCACTTCATTGGATCGACAAGCATGGCGACCGCGACGGCGATGGGTTCGTGGAATATTACCGCGCGACTCCAGAAGGGTTGGCTCAACAGGGCTGGAAGGATTCCCAGGACTCGGTCTTCCACGCGGATGGGACACTCGCTCAGGGACCGATCGCACTGTGTGAGGTGCAGGGTTACGTCTATGCCGCGAAGCGCGGGGCGGCGAAGCTGGCCATTGCGCTTGGCCGCATCGATGTCGCCGACGAGTTAAGCCGGCAGGCCGCGGCGTTACGAAAACAGTTTGAAGACGCCTTCTGGTGCGAGGATTTGGGAACCTACGCGCTGGCTCTGGACGGAGAGAAACGACCGTGTCGGGTGCGTACTTCCAACCCAGGCCATTGTCTGTTCGCGGGGATCGTTGATCCAGACCGCGCCAAGCGCGTGGAGGAGGCGTTGCTAGATGCTTCCTCGTTCTCTGGGTGGGGCATCCGCACCGTGGCCGAAGGGGAAGCACGCTACAACCCGATGTCCTATCACAACGGCTCGATCTGGCCGCACGATAACGCGCTCATCGGAGCGGGACTGGCTCGATACGGACGCAAACATGCAACGGCGAAGATTCTAGCTGGCATATTCGACGCCAGTCTGTTCGTCGACCTCCATCGGATGCCGGAGTTGTTCTGCGGGTTCCCGCGCCGGTTGGGTGAAGGGCCGACTCTCTATCCAGTGGCTTGTTCTCCTCAAGCGTGGGCCGCCGGGACGGTTTACCAGTTGCTTCAAGCGTGTCTGGGGCTGCGTATCGAAGCGACGACCGGACGGGTGTGCCTCGAATACCCGCTGTTGCCGGAGTTTGTTGAACAGGTGCGAATTCGGGGCATTCGGGTTGGCTCGGGTGTCGTGGACCTTCTCTTCCACCGCTACGGAGACGATGTCAGTGTGAATGTCCTCGCCCGCTCCGGCGGAGTGCAGGTCATTGTTGTGAAATGATCACATGAACCGACTCCACGAAATAGACTGGCCGGCCGATTCGCGGGCCAGTGAACCAATCCACCCGGCACGACACCGTGACTAAGCACTGGGCCTGAGTTGCATGTTGCTTTTCAACGAGCCGCGACCGCAAGGGAGCGGGCTTTTCATGGACCGCGGCCGTCCCGGCCGCATGTGGCAAGCGGGCAAGATGCCCGCGGTCCAGACAAGATTCCCGCTCCCTTGCGGTCGCGGCTCGTTAAAAAAATGGGAGCGGTTAGCGTTTCCCGCTGCCTTGCGGTCGCGGCTCGTTGAAAACTTACAAACTTCTCCGGCCCAGTGCTTAGCGTCCGCTTCCTCCGGCCTCGGTGATTTCGACCGCGATCCGACGACCCTCGTCGGTATCGAATCGGTCGTGTTGCTTGAGCCATGTCAACTTGACCAGTCCACCGAGCATGCCCTCAATATCCGCGATGCTCCGCATGAACCGCTTCCAGTTGTCGGGGACCGCGAACTCCAGCGGTACGTTCGACAAGTCCTGCTCGAGAACGAAGCCGTATGCCTCCGGGCCGTTTGGCCCCTTGGACACGATGATCTTCCAGAACCGCCGTGGGATCTGAACCAGAACCACCCCGTTGAGATCCCGGCCGCGGAAGGTCGGGTCATCGGCTGCCAACACCGGCCCCGCGAAGACGCAGACCTTTTCGGCCTTCGTCGCCTTCTGAACCAGATTTTCGAGGTCGCCCCAGTTGTCTTCCCCACGCGATGCCTGATTGAACCCCTTCACCTGCGGCGAGCAGTTGGTGACGTGGTACGTGTCGCCGTTGCCCTTCTGTATGTCCTGGAATTTCTTCTCGTTGTCTCCGGTCACGCCGCTCCAAGTCACGTCGTCGCGTCGGACGATGTGGCCCTTATCAAACGCCGCGCCGTCTTTCGTGTAGAACTTGTCAGGCAACTGGTGGGCAACGGGGATTCGGTCGTCGAGCGCCCATTGCTCCTGCGCGTCATCGTCGAGGCCGGTCAACTGCTTGCGCGTTGGCTTGCTGCCGTTGATCTCCCGCATCGGCTTCCGCCAATCGACATTCGCGGCGGTGAGCATGCCGAGCCGGCGCTTTTTGTGGACGACAACTGAAAACTTGTGGTACTTCAGTTCGGTGGACCCGTCCGACAACCGGGCCGCGGCATTCTTGCCAGTCGTCGTCAGTTCTGGAAACGGAACGACCGCGCTGCCCGCGAGATCCAGGAAGCCGGGATCGTAGCCCTTGCGCGATGCCAGATCGCCATAGATCACCGGAACCTGCATCCGGGCTTCGGTGGCCGCGATGGCCGCATCGATTGCGCTCGTCGGCTCCGCGACTGCGGTCGAGGCTGTGCCGCCGACGAGGACCGGCGTTCCGATGTTCACAGTTACCTGGAGCGGAATCGACCACACGGCTGAGCCGGTTGGCGCCTGGAGGTACTGTCCGTTGTGGGTGACTGAAGTTGCGGAACCCGCGACCGGAGCCTCACGTTCGAGCCGCGCCCACGCCGCGTCGAACTCGCTGGTCGCAGGTACCCGATCGGTGAAGTTCAGTCCGGCATTGACCACCCGCGGATCGCGGGCCAACTCGAAAGTGGGGACAGCGAAATTCGCTTTCAGATAGATCCCGGCAAAGTGGAGCGCGACAACTTCGCCGGTCGCCACATCTACCACTGCGGAGCCAGAGTTCCCGCCGAGTGTCGAACTGTCGTGAGTCGCGGCACTCACGATGTTCTGGAAACTCCGGATCGACTCCCGTCGGCGCAGTTTGCCGGGGTGGAGGCGTTTCACCTCGTAGGTGTTCTGGAAGAGGTCGTTCTGTAGCGCGATGTCGTTGCGCGGATCGAGCGCGGGGTAGCCAACCACCACGACATCGCGGTTCACGAGATCATCCGGCCGCTGAACCGACAGCCGGAGCATTGGGTGACTGTCGGGCAACCCCGTCACCCGTAGCAGGGCCATGTCCCAGTATGGATGGATCATGAGCACGTCGGTGACGTCCACCCGTGCGCCACGGTCGCCGGTGGGCGACCCAACCTCGCGTTTGAAATCGACGGCCGCGTCGCCCGACTGGAATATCAGTCCGCGACTTCCCAGGCCGACGGTGAAGAGAGCGGCGACGTGTCGGTTCGTCATGAGCAGGCCGGGGCCGACCACGAAGGCCGTTCCGCCATACGGGACCGACGAGTTCGGCAGATCGACTCGGCCGATAGAGGCGAACAGCGGCTGGATCCGCTGCCGTGTCGGTTCGTCGTTGAGATGTGTCCAGGGCGCGGGGAGCGGATCGTACCGGCCGTTGCGGATGAACACGACCGGTCGGCCCTGCTTCAGAACGATCGCTTCGAGGCCATGCATCTCCGCGTCGCTGAGTTCCCGGTCGCCATCGACCAGAACCTTCTCGACTCCGCTTGCCGCAGCCGGGTTCGGCGGTGCCTCGGTGGTTTCCAGTCCGGATGGGGCTGGCTTGGCAAGCGCTTTGAGATCGACCTCGGGCTGAATCTGTTTGAGCATCGCCTTGAGGCGTGCGGACTTCTCGGCGCGGGTCATGGGCGTGCCTTTCAAAAGGAGTTAGCGAACGGTTCTCTGAAACGGAGCCGATTACAACCTGCGCTGGATGCCAGCGAGGTGATCGCGCAGCGCGCGGGAGATCATCGGCGAGTTTCGCATCGTCGCGACAAGCCGCTTGAGTTCAGTGGGCGGTGGGTCGGCCTGTGGGTCAGCGCTGCACGCGATTTCTTGAAGCGCCGGTGTCTGGAGATAGACCTGGAGCGCTTCCACCTCGTACATCAGTTCCTCACCCTGTGGAAGAGTCGGTACACTTTCCAGCGCGCCGAGCAGTCGCAGCCAGGGGAATGAGACGGTATCCAGAGGGGTTTTCGGCAGGTCATTGCGGAATGCCACGTTGAGAGCCTCCCGCGCACGGAGTACCCCCTGGCCGAAGTATTTCTCTCGCTCCGGCGCGTCCTTGTTCGCAGTTGAGAACAGCGCCCAGCGCACGGCTTCCACCTTCTTCCACCCCTCGGTGCCGGCTGGAATCGACGCCTGCTGAAGCCATAGCGCTGCTGACGCCGCGACCTGCGGAGTGGCTGACGATGTGCCGCCTCCGAATCCAACCAGCGCATCACATCCCATCTCCGCCCACGGAGCATTGGGCGTGAAAGCCGCGATTGCCGTTTGCATCGCCGACGCTGGCCCGAAGCAGCCCTGCATGTGTCGGTGCAGGCCAGAGCGATAGTACGGCGAACCTTTGGCGGTTACTCCGCACACCGCGACCACGCGGTTGAACCGCGCGGGGTAAATGATCGACGACGGAGGAGAGGGACCGAACCGGTTGCCGGCCGCGGCGAAGATCGCGACGCCCGCTTCGTACGCCCGATTCACTGCATCCGCCCAGGAGCGCGTGGGGACGCCACCCATGCTGATCGAGACCACGTCGCAGCCGATCCGAGTGGCGTACTCGATCCCCGCGGCCATCGAACTGGTGCGGAAGTGAATCACGGAATTCGCGATCCGCACCGGCACCACATCCGCCAACGGAGCACCTCCGAGGTAGTCGTGAAAGTTTCCGCGAGCGATCTGCACCTTCCGCCCGGCCAGAATCGCCATCGTTGCGGTCCCGTGGCCGGGTTGATTACCGGGGAAGTGCCTCCCCGGATCGGTCGCATCGTCATTGTCGTCCGCGATGTTCTTCTGAAGCTCTCGCCTCAGGTGCAGGGGGAGCGTGACGTGATCGGGATCGTATCCGGTATCGAGGATGGCGATGAGAACTCGCCGACCGGCCGGGGCGATCATGTTCGGGTAAACCAGTTCGCGCGCGGATTTCAGACCCGAGTGATCGTCGTCGAGATGCCACCCCTGTTCGGGAGTCCCGACCGGCCAGTAGTCATCCGGTCCGGCATCCACACACGGTCCCGCCGCGGCAAACGACTCCAGCGGGCTTTCTTCAGGCCCGGCGAAGCGGAACTCCTGCACGAGATCCGGCTCGGCATACACCGGCCCGGCCACCGACTCCAATCCCATTGCTGCCGGATCGCGGACGACGCGATGAGCTTCGTCCCACGGGTGTTCCGCTGGTCCCACCACTGTGGGCGTGACCAGATGGTTCACGGTCCCGGCGGGTTCCAGAGATTCCAGCCCAACATCGGCAGGAACCTGCACCAAGATTCGTCGCGATCCTGTTCCTACGACACCCACGATACACCTCCGAAATGTGACTGCGTTGCCTGGA
>JAKEEV010001404.1 GCA_022616395.1 Planctomycetia bacterium
GAGAATCCGACTGTGGCGTCCGCGAAAAGCAACCGCGAGCTGCAGCAGCTTCCGTTCGTGTTCCGCACCACAAACACGTCGCCCATTCCGGCGATCGCCGTGCTTCCCGAGGTCCAGAAGGGATCCGGAACGGAATTCTCCCTCAGCGGTAGCCTGCCGTATCAGAATGAGGTCTCGGTCGATGGAATTCTGACGACGAACATCCGCCGCAACGGCATCGGCGACGGCGGCGAGAACATCTTCCCTTCGCTCGAGACGATTCAAGAGATCAAGGTCAGCTCAATCAACAACAGCGCGGAATACGCGCAGGTCGGCGACATTACCACAATCACCAGGAGCGGCGGAAACGAGTATCACGGCTCTGTCTTCTGGAACTACAACGGAACCAGCATGAACGCCGACCCCAACTATTTCAGCCGTACTCTGGTGACAACGAGTGTGAACAACAATGCAGGCGGCAGCCTCGGCGGCCGGATCCTCCGCGATCGGACGTTCTTCTTCACGGCTTTCGAGCGGCTGAGCATTCTCGGGAGCGGCCTCGGCGTTGCAACCGTTCCCGAAGCCGACTTCCGTCGAGGCGATTTCACGAGTCTCTCAACGCGTTTGACCGACCCAACCACCAATGCTCCATTCGCCGGGAATATTATCCCCGCCAGCCGGATCACCCAGCCGAGCCGCACGATCCTGGATCAGTTTATCGCCGCTCCAAATACACGCCCGAATGAAGCGCGCTACACGATCCCTACGTCGACGATCTCCAACCAGTTCGATGCGCGCGTCGACCACTATTTCGGGGACCGCCACAATATCTTCGGCCGCCTCACTTTCAAGAACTGGGACCGGGTGTCCCCTACGGCCCAGCAGGCTTCCGGCCCGCGGACCGAGAGGCGTCCGACGCGCAATCTCGTCTTCTCGGACAATTACGTTTTCCGCCCCAACCTGATCAATGAGTTCCGCTTTGGGTTCACGATTGCGGACATCCGCCCGAAGACCGCCCTGCGCGGACGCGACTTCATCGCCGCCACCGGCCTCCAGATCATCTCGCCGAACCCGCCCGACATCACCGGGACCAGCCACATTGAGATCGCCGGCTATAGTCGCTTCGGAGAGAATAAGGAAGAGCCGCTCGACACGCACAACTACGAATGGAGGGACAACGTCACCTGGACCCGAGGCCGGCACACCTTGAAAGCCGGCTTCGATGTGAAGCGGTTTAACTGGAAGAGCCCGCTCAACTTTACCGGGGCCGACGACTACGGCGTGTTCCGCTTCAACAACAGCCTGCCGGGCGGAACCGGAAACCCGGTCGCGAACTTCCTTCTCGGTCTCCCGACTGAAGTCGATCAGACCCAGACCGGGCCGGGCGTAGACGGCGTCGCGAACCAATACGGCTGGTTCATTCAGGACGAGTGGCGCGTTAACAGCCGTCTGACCCTAAGTATGGGCCTCCGCTACGAGCTGCATCCGGGTTTCCGTGATCGCGAGCTGAACATCACGAACTTCCTACGGGACACACCGAACGGCGACTTCGTTGTGCCGAACGAGGACGCGAAGGCGATCGCCGCTCCCGGATTCCTGGCCAGCACCGGCACTGCGCGGATGCTCACCGCGGCGGAAGCGGGCCTTCCGGAGTCGCTGCGAAAAACCGACAAGAACAATTTCGCGCCTCGCCTGGGTATTGCGTGGAGGCCGTTCGACGACAACCGCACTGTGCTTCGCATGGGGTACGGCATCTACACAACGCGAATCCTGGGGGCGGTCTTTAATTCACTGACCGGCATTCACACTTCGGATAACGCGACGTACCGGAATGCGCTCGACCCGCAGACGGGTGTCCACGCGATTGTCTGGCCGAGGACGGCGGCCGGGCAGGCGAGTAGAGGTGAGTCACCGGTCGGCAATCAGAACTTCTCCACCGCGAATGATCCCGCTTACCGTGATCCCTACACACAACAGTGGAGCTTCACGATCGAGCGCGAATTGAGCCGGACCAATTCTCTGCGCTTGACCTATTCCGGCAGTCAGACCGTTCATCTCACTCTCGCTCCGGATCTCAACCAGATCCTGCCGAACACAATCGGTTTCGCGAACCTGCCGCGCACCGCTCGGCCATTCCCGAACTGGAACCGTATCAACACCCGCGACAACGGCGGAAACGGGACTTACAACGACTTCACGATTCAGCTCAAAGGTCTGGCCCTCGAAGGTCTGCTCTATACGACGAGC
>JAKEEV010001405.1 GCA_022616395.1 Planctomycetia bacterium
GGGTTTGAAAGCGACTTCGCAAAGCCGCGAAGAGAAAACCCCGTCGCTGACGCTTCCGGCTCCGATTCTCCACGACAGGCAAGATGCCTGTCCTACTACAATACTATCGCCCTTTGCCGCGGAGCTGTGATGCTTCTCGCCGGTCTGCGAAGTCGCAAGCGCATTGCTGAGTTGATGGACGACCCGGCACTCAACCCGGCCGAGCATCGGCGCGCGCTCGCGGCCCTCGTTCGATTGAATCGCTTCAGCAACACGGCCGGTGTGCTGTGGCGACCGATTCTGAAACTGGCGAATGAACTCCAGCGAACTGTTCGCGTGCTGGATGTCGCCACCGGAAGCGGAGATGTGCCCCGGAAGCTTGCGGAGAAAGCGAAGCGGGCCGACGTGTCGCTGGAAATCGCCGGTTGTGACATCAGCGCCACTGCCATTGAAGAAGCGACTCGACAACCCAGCGGCGTGGAATTCTTCGTTCACGACGCGGTGCATGATCGCTTGCCGACCGGCTTCGACGTGGTCACTTGTTCGCTGTTCCTCCATCACCTGAGCGAAGAAGATGCCATCGCGTTATTAACGAACATGGAAAACGCAACGCGACATCTGATCCTGATAAACGACCTGGCCCGCTCGCGGTTCAACTATTGCGCCGCGTGGATCGCGTGCCACTTGTTCACGCGCTCACGTATCGTGCGGTTCGATGGCCCGGCGTCGGTGCGTTCGGCCTTCACGCCGAAGGAAGCGCTCACACTGACCGAACGCGCTGGCCTTCACGGAGCAACCGCACAGAGCAAGTTCCCTTGTCGCTACCTCTTGTCGTGGAGACGGGTATGACTTGGGATGCCATCGTGATCGGTGCAGGGCCAGCAGGATCGGTCACAGCGCGCGAACTGGTCCGCGGTGGCTTGCGTGTGTTGGTTGTGGATAAATCCACGTTTCCGCGTCCGAAAGTCTGCGGCTGTTGCCTGAACGCGGCGGCAATCGGCACTCTGAAGCAACTCGGGCTTGGGCATGTGCTCGCGAGTGGCGTTCCACTGAATGTAGTTCGCATCGCGAGCGGTCGAAGATCGGCTCAGGTGAAGTTACCCGGCGGAGTGGCGCTGTCGCGTGAAGCGTTCGACTCGGCTCTGGTGAACGAAGCGGTGAACGCGGGCGTGGAACTTCAAGACGGAATGTGCGCGAAACTCGGTGACTGTAGCCCGCACTCCCGCAAAGTTCTCGTGGGCAACCAAAGCGTCAGTACGCGGATCGCGATTGTCGCGAGCGGGCTTTCCGGTTCCGATGCAACGCCCGAAGCACACTCGCGCATCGGTGCGGGTGTTGCCATCCCGCCGGAAGCCGTGCCGGAGTTCTTTGTGCCTGGTACGATCTTCATGGCGACCGCGCGCGGGGGGTATGTCGGGCTTGTGCGCGTGGAAGATGATCGGCTAGATGTGGCCGCATGCTTTGACCTCGCGTTCGTGAAGTCGCACGGTGGTCCCGGTCCCGCGGCGGAAGCGGTGGTAAGCGAGGTCGGCTGGCCGAAGATTCCTGGACTCGCCGAACTGCCGTGGAAGGGAACACCGGCTCTCACTCGGCGCGCAAAGACCGTAGCGGGCGAGCGCTGGTTTGCCATCGGTGACGCGGCGGGCTATGTCGAGCCGTTCACGGGCGAAGGAATGGCCTGGGCGGTGATGTCGGCCGCGGAAGTTGCCCCAATCGCGATCCGGGCAACCCGACAGTGGAACGATTTACTCGCGCGCGAGTGGGAAATGGTTCACCATCGAGTGATCGGCAAGCGTCAGCGGACGTGTCGCGTGGTGTCGCGTGTGTTGCGGTCATCCTTCCTGACGTCAGCGGCAGTTCGCGTGCTCTCGGTGTTCCCGGTTCTGTCTCGACCAGTTGTTGCTTCACTCAATCGCCCTGCTCTCCCTCGTGGGGCCACCGCATGAGCTTTGCCATTCACGGCATCGGCACCGCGACTCCGCCCGATCAGGTGACTTCCGAAGAAGGGCTTGCGCTTGCTCGCGTGCTGGCCGGACCGGACGTGCGCATGTCCACGTGGCTCGGCCCGATCTACACGAATAGCGGCGTTCACACGCGATTCCAGATCATCGGCGGAGCCGCGAAGCGAGACGCGCTGGCCGGAACAACTCACAGCGGCTCGCCGTTTCTTCCCACGCGCCAGAACGATGGCGTTGGACCAACCACCGGTCAGCGCGTGCGGGTCTACTCGGAGGAAGCCGGGCCGCTGGCCGTTCGCGCTTCGGCGAATGCGCTGGCCGAATCGGGCTTCACTCCCGACTCGATCACGCACCTCGTTACCGTCTCCTGCACCGGGTTTGTCGCTCCGGGTGTGGACTTCACACTTATCACCCAACTTGGACTGAATCCAACGGTGCAACGCACGCACGTCGGGTTCATGGGCTGTCACGGCGCGCTCAACGGCCTTCGCGTGGCGAATGCCTTTGCAACCGCCGATCCTTCCGCGCGCGTGCTGGTGTGCGCTGTGGAGTTGTGCAGCCTGCACTATTACTACGGCAGCTCCGCGGACAAGCTCGTCGCTAACGCCATCTTCGCCGACGGCGCGGGGGCCGTTGTTGGCGGGCGGGGTTCGCCAATGTGGTCCCTCCTCGCGTCAGGTTCCTGCCTCATCCCCAACTCCGCCGATGACATGGGCTGGACGGTTGGCGATCACGGCTTCGAGATGTCGCTGTCGCGTCGGGTGCCATTCCTCATCGCAAAGCACCTGCGGCCGTGGCTTGCATCGTGGATCGGTGACAACGGACTGTCACTGACTGATGTGAGAAGCTGGGCAGTGCATCCTGGCGGGCCTAAGATCGTCTCCGCGGTTGAAGAATCGCTTCATCTCTCCGCGGATGCGGTCGCGCCGTCGCGGGCCGTGTTCACCCAGTATGGGAATATGTCCAGCCCAACCATTCTGTTTATCCTGAAGGGACTGCGCGAACAGAACGCCCCGAGGCCGTGCGTGGCGCTGGGTTTCGGGCCGGGACTGGTAGCGGAAGCCGCGCTGTTCGTGTAAAAGTAGGTGCCACTTGCCGAGCGGTACAAATCAGAGCCGCGACCGTCAGGGAGCGCGTAACCAAGATCGCTCCCTGACGGTCGCGGCTCCGACAAACGCCCGCCTCGGCAAGCGGCCCTACTTCATTCAAGACGAGAACACACATGTCTAGCGACATTTCCCGGCGAGCGATGCTGGCCGGCGTGGCTGGAGGGCTAGCAATGACCGCAACCGAAACGAGCGCCGAACCCCTGCTCAAGCCGGCCTTCCGCTTCTGTCTGAACACGAGCACCGTGCGCGACAAGGACGGCAAGTCGCGACCGATCACCGAGCTTCTCGACATCGCCACGAAAGCCGGTTTCGAGGCCATCGAGCCGTGGACGCAAGAGATCGATGCTTACCTCAAGGGCGGAGGCACTCTCAAGGAACTCCGCAAGCGGATCGAACAGGCCGGGTTGAAAGTCGCGGACATGATCGGCTTCGCGGAGTGGATCGTGGAGGACGCCGACCGACGCAAGAAGGGACTTGAGCAAGCCAAGCAGTACATGGAGTGGGCCGCGGAGCTTGGCTCCCCGCACCTCGCGGCTCCCCCAGTGGGCGCAACCGGCGGCATGAGCAAGCGCGACGACCCGAAGTTCACGCAACCGGTGATTGATCTGGTCGCGGCGGCCGACCGCTACCGCGCGCTCCTGGAAGTCGGGGAGAAGATGCGCGTGACGCCAATCGTCGAAGTGTGGGGCTTCTCCAAGACACTCCGCCGACTCGGTGAAGCGCTCCTGGTGGCGGTCGAAAGCGGAAGCCCGCGCGGGTGCGTGCTGCCGGACATCTACCATCTCTACAAGGGCGGTTCCGACTTCGCCGGGTTGCCGCTTCTCTCCTCAAGCGCCATCGGCATCTTCCACGTCAACGATTACCCGAAGATCGAGCGTGACAAGATCACCGACGCGGATCGCGTATACCCCGGCGACGGCATCGCGCCACTCAAAGAAGTCTTCGCGACTCTGAGGAAGATGAACTACACCGGTTTCGTGTCGCTGGAGTTGTTCAACCGCAACTACTGGAAGCAAGACCCCAACGAGGTGGCGAAGACCGGACTGGCCAAGATGAAGGCCGCGACTGGTCACTAATCCGGCTGCAACCTGCGCGAAATCTTCACGCAACCCTCACCCAAGAAAAACAACAGCGGCAACCCTTCGAGATAGAACATGCACGTCCCTATCCCTTCGGAGGGTTTCCGATGCGTCGTTGCGCGTTCACGCTGATCGAGTTGCTTGTGGTGATCGCGATCATCGCCATCTTGATCGGGCTGTTGCTCCCCGCCGTGCAGAAGGTCCGCGAAGCCGCCGCTCGGACTCAGAGCATGAACAACATGAAGCAGTTCGGGCTGGCTGCTCATAACTATGTGGACGCTAACAAGCAGTTGCCCCCCGCGTTCGTCGAATACGGCGGTGCCGGGTGGAAAGATGGCTCGTGGATCGTCCACATCCTGCCCTACGTCGAGCAGGACAATCTGAAGCGAGTGGTGGATAACAACACCGCGACCGCCGACCAGTTCTATGCGATCACGTACAACCAGTCTCCGCCGAAGATTTTCATTAACCCAACCGACCCGGCGAACAGCAACGGTGCGTACAACGATAGCGGCTGGGGCATTTACTCGGTCACCGGCTACATCGCGAATTACCTTGCGGCCGGGGGCGTGTTCAACGCGCAGAAGTTGAACATGCGGAGCATCGAGCAGGTCAGCGATGGCACCTCGAACACCATCCTCTACACCGAACGGTTGACGGTCTGCCGAGCCAACCCGCAACCGCACCGACCCGATTACAGCGGGGATTACTACAACATCGCTCCCTACGCCAACGCCGGGAGCTGGTACCAGTGGATGCCGGTCTTCAATTACTGGCACGCTGGAACCTCCTCTCCTGGCTACATCACGGGAGCCGCGACCAAACCTCAGTTCAACCCAACCTGGTCCACAACCACCTCTCAATGCGACTACCGGCTCGCCTCTGCTCCACGAAGTTCGGGAATCATGGTTTGCCTGGGCGATGGCAGCATCCGCATGGTCTCCTCGGGCGTCTCCGGCAATACGTGGTGGGCGGCTCTGACACCCGCCGGTGGCGAAGTTTTTGGCAACGACTGGTAACGATCTTGCTCTTCATCTCAGCCCGACCGGACCCGTTCCGGTCGGGATTCTTTCACCCCGGAGACTGTCCGATGTCGTTTCGCCGACTCACCGTGGTCGCGGTGCTTCTGCTTGGCGCGGTCCTGTTGGTGGGGTGTGGAGATTCACTCCCGACCAACACCGCGCCCACCGAAAAACAAAAAGAAAAGGAGAAGATGAAACCCGGTCCCGGTCCCGGCGGTCCCAAAACCAAGTAAACCGCTCCCAGGCGCGCCAGGCAAAGAGGCGCACGAGAAGACGAGTTTCGACAAGTCCGAGGAGCGATGCGGAGCCAAGTGGCAAGGGAAGGAGTGAAAGGACTGATCGGAATTACGAGCGAAGTCGCCATTCCGTCTTCACCACTCGCGTGGCGGTGAGCTACGATGAACGCGATCCCTTCGCGTTCAGGTACCCTCATGTCGCGCCCCGCATTTACCGATGATGACAAGACATTCTTGCGCGCCATCCTGGCGAACCCGGCCGAACTGAGCGCGTGGCTGGTCTACGCCGACTGGCTTGACGAACACAACGATCCCCGCGCCGAGTTCATCCGATTGGAAGTTCGACGAACACTTCTTGCGAACAATGACCCGGAACGTACGGAAATCGAATACACCCTGCGGGAGGTGAGAAAACACCTCGACCCGAACTGGGTGACGATCTTCGACCGACCCCCTATCGAGAACTGCTCACCGAAATTTCCTTTCAAGTGTCCCAAACAATGGGAGAACCTGCTCGCGACCGAAGAAAATACCGTGAGGCACTGTCCGATCTGCGCAAAGCAGGTTCACTACTGCTCAACGATCGCGGAAGCGAGGGAAATCGCTGACGAGGGCCATTGCGTGGCGGTGTCGCTGGCGGTTTTCCGCTATCCTGGTGATCTTGCATTGGACGATTCGGAGTATTCCGACGAGGAACTTGCTGAGAGGCGACCGACGGGAGATTCCAACCAGAACTATCAAATCTGATGCCCGCCATGTCTCACGCGGTCTCGCTGACCGTGCTGCGCACTCCTGGCGATCTCCCCTTCGATGATGACGTGCTGGGAGAACTGGATGACTGGGAAGACGAAGACTCCGAACTTGATGACATCGAGTGAACGATCAAAGTAGGCCCGCCGAGCCGAGGCGGGCTTTTCGGAGCCGGAAGCGTCAGCGACGGAGTCTTGAATGCACCGTCGCTGACGCTTCCTGATCTGTGCCGCTCGCATCGCGCCGTCTACTCAATCACGACATACCTCACTTCGCCCGGCTTGAGTGCATCGACCACGCGGACAGAACCGCGATATTTCCCCTTCAGCCAAGCGCGGAGCTGGTCGTCGGTGAATGAATAGTAGGGGTGTTCCAGTCGCGGAAAGTGGTCCGGCGAACGTCCGCTGTATCCATTCACCACCGGCACGCCCGCCCGCAAGCCCACCCACATCGCGAACACGTCCCCGTCCGCTCCGTAGGCCAGTTTGCCGGTTGTGTCGCGGTAAAGCGGAACAACGTATCCCACTTCCGCTCCTCGAAGCGATTCGGCGGTTTGATCCACGATGGGATAGAAATCCTTCCGCGCGAAACTCGGCTGCTTGTATCCCGTTTGCTCGAAGATCAGTGCTGCAACGATTGGGAGCAGTATCGCGAAGCGAACCCACTCGCGCTGAATGCGATCAATGAGCATGGTGAGCCACGCCAGAGCGCCTATCGAGCCGAAGAGGTACACCACAACATACACACGCGAGACACACCGGATCGCTTGCCCGCCGGGAATTAATCTCGCCACGCGCCACAGAGATTCCCCGTCAGGCGCTTCGGCAAGAGTCAGCACCCACCAGACCACAACCGTGACCATCGACGCCGCGGCAACCGGCCAGAGCGCCGGACGTGATTCGCGGCGCATGAGCGGAAGGTGAATCAGAGCCGCGAGCATCAGCGCGTAAATGGTGAATCCGGAGAACAGCCAGCATTCGAGTGTGACTTCGTTGCGGTAAGGAGCGGTTGCCTCCAGCCAGCGTGAACCGGGCGGTCCGGTGATCCACGCCGAGAGAGTCGGGAGCGTTCCGTAACATTCTTCATACCAGCGCGCAATGCCCCAGTTCACCACAAGGTACGGAACGAACAACCCCACAAGCGCAATTCCCCACAAACCAACAATGCGCAGAACCGCCCACCTCCGCTCGCGAACGAACCTCCTCAACTCCCCGAATGAACCCGCTCGAAAGTAAATCATCGCGGGCACGAATACCATCAACCCCACCACCAGAAACCAACCAGTATAGATGCAACTGAGACTCTGAAGGAAAATGCACGCGAGCAACCGATTGAGCGCCTTCGTCGAAGGCACAGTCGTCAGCGAGATCGCGTAGTAAGCCGCCAGCGGCATCCAGAATCGCCCGATCATCTGCTGATGCTTGATCTGGTCCGCGTGGACAGTGCCGAACGCCCACAAAAACGCTCCGCCAAGCGCAAGCAGATGCGGAAAGCGCAACCATCGGGCCACCAGCGCGAAGACCACGAAGTTGATCGCATTCAGAACGATCTGCCACCAGATGTACGCCAGGTCGTAGGGGAGAAAGAGCCGGAGCACCCAGTACAGAGGAGCCACGCCGAAGAGATTTTCCGAGTACGCGATTGTCCACGGCTGCGGAAAGAATACCGGAGGCGACACAAGCGTTCCGCGATAGTTCGAGTCACTCAGCGCGAGCCACGAATGTTCAAGCAGGAAGTGATTGAGCATCCCGTCTCCGCGTTCGGTCTGGATGGAGTCGAAACCAGAGTCGAACGTCGGCCGGAACGTCGTGTAGGTGCCAAAGCCCGCGGCCACGACATAGACCAAAAGCAAAGCAGCAGTGCGCATAGAGAAAGGGTTACTGCGCGCCCACGGAGTTGGACATTCTGATGGAAGCGGGTATTGTCAGAGATCGGAGCCAGTGATCAGTGATCAGTCATCAGTCATCAGTCATCAGTCTTCCTGATGACTGGCGAGCATCGCTGACTGATTACTGATTACTGATTACTGCCCACTCCCTGGTGAACAATGGCCGAGCAAGTGACGGGCGTGATCGAGCGCATCACGTTCCACAATCTGGATAGCGGCTATTGCGTGCTGCGAGTGACTGCGCGCGGACATCGCGATCTGGTGACGGTAGTCGGGCATTGTCAGCAGGTTGTCGCGGGCGAATATGTGACCGCAACCGGAGACTGGGTCACCGACCGTACGCACGGACTTCAATTCAAGGCCGACGAGATCAAAACAAACCCTCCTCACACCGCCGAAGGCATCGCGAAGTATCTTGGCTCCGGTTTGGTCAAAGGTATCGGCCCGAAGTACGCTCAGCGCATCGTGGAAGCCTTCGGCGAAAAAACGCTCGAGGTGATCGACAAGTCGCCGACGTTCCTTTCGCAAGTGAAGGGCATCGGGCCGAAACTCATCGAGAAGATTCGCAAGAGTTGGGAGGAGCAGCGCGAGAGTCGCAAGATCATGGTCTTCCTGCAATCGCACGGGATCGGCACCGCGCGCGCTGTTCGCATTTACAAGACCTACGGCGACCAGGCCATCGAACTCATCAAGGCCAACCCCTACCGACTGAGTTCAGACATCTGGGGCATCGGCTTCTCCACCGCCGACGAACTAGCTCTGAAGCTCGGCATTCCGCGAGACTCGCCCTTCCGCGCTCAGGCCGCCGTTCGGCACATTCTTCAGGAAGAAACCGGCAACGGACACGTCGGCTTCCCCGAAGAGTTACTTCGCCAGGCGGCGTCCGAAATGACCGAGATCGACGAGAAGGGAATTCTCGACGCCATCGAACAGTTGCGAATCACCGATGAAGTGGTGCGCGACAGCGTCGCCGCTGCTTGCGATCAGGCGAACGGTCGGCGTGAGCCGGCTGGTAAGAACGAAGCCCACCAGCCGGCTCACGCCGGCCGTTCGCCTGAAGACGAGTTGATTTTCCTCAAGCCTCTGTTCATGGCGGAACTCGGAGTTGCGCGCGCTGTGAAGGCACTGGCGAGTGGGCCGCACCCGCTGCCGGCGGTGAATGTCGAATCCGCGATCAACTGGACTGAGAAGAAGATGGGCATCGCGTTCGCGGAGAGTCAGCGAAAGGCGATTCACGCTGCGGTCACGCAAAAGATGATGGTGGTCACTGGTGGTCCCGGTACTGGAAAGACGACCATCGTGCGCGCGATCATCGAAATCTTCCAGGCGAAGTCGCTTCGCGTGCTGCTCTGCGCTCCAACGGGCCGAGCCGCGAAGCGACTTGCGGAATCCACCGGCCGAGAAGCCAAAACCATTCACCGGTTGCTGGAATTCGATCCGGGTGTTGGCGGCTTCCGGCGCGGGCGCGAGAACCCGCTCGATGTGGACTTGCTCGTTGTCGATGAAACGTCGATGGTCGATGTGGTGCTGATGAACCGCCTGCTCGCGGCAGTGCCTCCGTATTCGTGTGTGGTACTTGTCGGAGATGTGGATCAGTTGCCGTCGGTCGGTGCCGGTTCGGTGCTTACAGATCTCATCGAGTCGAAAGCGATTCCTGTCGCGCGACTGACCGAGATTCACAGGCAAGCGGGAAGTAGCTGGATCGTGCGCGCGGCTCACGCGGTCAATCGCGGAGACGAACCGGAGTCTGCTCCGCCCGGCGAGGGCGACTTCTACTTCATCGAAGCGAACGATCCCTCCGCGATCATCCAGCGCATCATCCAGATGGTTCGCGACCGCATCCCAGCTCGCTTCAAGCTTGACCCGTTCCGAGACGTGCAGATTCTCAGCCCGCAAGTGAAGACCGAACTCGGTGTGTCGAACCTTAATCGCGAACTGCAAGCCGTGCTCAATCCGCCACGGTCGGATGTGGCCGAAGTGAAACGGTACGACACCCCGTTTCGCGTTGGCGACAAGGTGATGCAGATTCAGAACAACTACGACCGCGAGGTGTTCAACGGCGACATCGGCCGTGTGAGTGCAATCGACCCCGACGACCAGATTCTGATAGTGGACTTCGACGGCCGCACTGTGGAGTACGATTTCAACGATCTGGACGAACTCCAACTCGCCTACGCGGTCAGCGTGCA
>JAKEEV010001406.1 GCA_022616395.1 Planctomycetia bacterium
CTTTCCTTGGCCATTAGTGAACAGGTGTCGATTTCCCCGACATTCTCATTCTATAGATTGCCAGATTGCCAACATTGCCACACACTCCCACTGGCAATCTGAGTGGTCAAGTGTCCAGTATTCCGACACCCAGAGCCTGCGGCAAATAAACCGCTTCAAAAGACGGCCTGGAAAGCCCGGCCCTTTTTCCCCTTAGCCCAAAGTTTCTTCGCCTTGTTTACTTTCGTCGAATCACCCAGACGCCGGCACCCACGCCCAGAACAACCAAAAACGACAGTCCCAGCGGAACCCACTTCATCCGAAGTCCATCGGGCTTGGCCTTGAGCGTGTAGGTGCTGTACGGCTTCTCGGTCACTCCGCTAACGGTTGGGCGATCGCGAATCCAGTCGAGTGTGGAACCCATCAGGTCCAGCCACAGGGTCGCCACTTGCCCGCGGGCAACGCCAGCGGCCCGGCCGCTCGCCTCGTCGCTGACGAACCAGCCACAGCCGTAAACAGCCACCCGTGCAGTCGGAGGTGAACCAGGCGCTCCACTCTCGGAGACCAACACGGCCAGGTCTCGCTCGCTGGCAGTGAGGTTCTTGGCCTCCAAGAACTCCCTAGCACGTTGCCTGTTCTTCGCCTTGTCGCCCTCCGCATCGAGGATCTGTCTGTATTGCTTGCGTATCTCCTCCCAGGCTTCGGCGGAACTGGTCGGGAGATCAGTTTCTGTCCACGTGCCCCGATCGGAGCTTGTGACGAGGACAGACATCGTCTGGAACCCTGGGCCAGGTTGCGTCGTCACCTCGCGGCAATCGACCAACAGTACCTGCGGGACCTTTCGGAACCCCAGCGCGACCGGATTGCGTGCTTGCACCGCCTGTGAACTGATTTCCGCGATTTGGAGACGGGTGCCCTCGGCCTTGTCCCAATCTCCCAGTTGCGACAACGGTTCAGCGAAGAGAAACCGGTCGGGGAGTTGCACGCCGAAGGTTCCCAATAGCGGTTCCAGCCCGGTCTTCAACGGCTTGCGGTCGGGACCAGCTTGCAAGCCGGCCAGCACAATGAGTTTTCCCTTCTTGCCATCGGGGCGAGGTTCGGTCATGAACTTGCGGATCGCCTCCACGCCGTGAGGCGGGAGCGGCACGGTCGGATCGGCGACCACCACCACGGCCGCGTCGTCGGGCACCTTCGCCTGGCCCGCCAGTTCAAACGTCAAATCGGCCACCTCGAAATAGTTCCTCTCCAGGTAATCCTTCAACATCGTGGCCGAACGGCGGGGGTTGGCGCTGCGTCCCCCGCGGCCCAGCGATAACTCGCCGGACGACTGAGTGAAGTAAATCTTCGGTCGCTGCTTGTTCTCGGCGAGGAACATGAGTTCGCGAAGCAACTTCGGCTCCCCGTTGAACGCGGGGATCGGGTCGCCGCTTGGCCCCTGTTGTATCTCGCTGAACTCATCGCCGCGAATGAATGTGTGTCGCTTCCGATCCGCGCTTTCCTCATCGCCGGCGACCAACAGCACACCCTCGCGGCTCATTTCGGCCAGCGGGTAATCGCGTTTCAGCTTGGCAATATCGTCCCGATTGAGAGCTGGACTGAGGAACGTGACGCGGAACCTGCTTGGGTTCGCGTCCTGACAACTCTGCAGCAGGCGCTTGGTGTCCTCGGTGACCGCGTCTCCGCTACCCTCCTGGAAGATCGCGTAGGCGTGGATCGGCTGTTCCAGGCTTTCGAGGAGTTGTTTGGTCTGCTCGTTGAGTGAGTAGAAGCCGGTCTCGGTGGTGTCGAGCTTGTTCGGCACGCGCATCACGATGATGGCGTTGGCAATCACCAGTACAACGAAGACCAGAAGCATCGTCAGGCCGAAGTTCGAGCCGTAGACCATTCGGCGAATGCTGGTATTGTTCCGCTCCTCGGCGCGAGCCGGCTGGATGCACACGAACATCAGCGCGCCGCCAGCGATCACCATTAACAGAGGAATAATCACCCACCGGGCTTCCTTCGCCTCGCCCTTGTCGAGCCATTTCATCAGGCTCTCGCTCCACAGGTAGAAGTAGAACGCGCCTGTGAGTAACAGAAACCCGCCGAGGAGAGCGCCCAGAGCCAGGACCGTGACCCGCGCCTCGGTTCGCTGTTCGGACTCGGTTGGCTTGGGCGGCACTGCAAACAGATACGATGCGGTGGCTCCGCAAAGCAGCATTCCGATCCCGCAGGCGATGGCCCCCACGTAGAACTCATGCCGTTTACTCTTGGTGGCCGCAACCGAGTCGATCTGGAGTGACTTGAGCGGATCGTCGGGGTCGAAATCCTTCAATTTGTCCTTCTCCGCGTCCTTCTCCGTCGCGGAGGTGTCATCGCCTGAGAGCTTGTTGGCCTTGGCCACGAAATAGATTGTGCCCACCAGGAACACGACCGCGATTGTCGCAAGCGCAAAGGCGACGTTCTGCCGCTGAGTGCGGATCAGATCGACTACTGGTTCTGTGCTCATGGGGGGAGGCACAGCAGGAGTCTGAGCCGGATCGGGGGTCGAAGGTGTGCCGGGAGTCGGAGGAGTCGGGTCCATGTTCAGCGTGTGTGTTCGAGGTTAGCGGAAAGAACCCGCGGCGATTGTTATCGGGTGGTCAAACTCACTCTGCCACATTGGTTTTCAGCCCGAAGGGCTGTGACAACATAGCCCAGGGCAACGCCCTGGGTTGTGGCCGGTGTTTGCATTCCAGGCTGAAAGCCTGGGACAAAGTCTGTCGCACCCTTTCAGGGTGCCCGTTCATTTCCTCTCTAAACCTGGGGCTCCCCAGGCTAAGGTATCCCAGCCCTTCGGGCTGAAGAGTCGGTCAGCTCCAGCGTCGGGTTTCGAGCACCTTGATTGATAAGAACAGGAAGAACACCGCCATCGACACCCACAAGAGCACGTCGCGGATGGGTAACTGACCGCTGAGTGATTCCGACCACAGGTCGATGTACGCGAGTTTCTTCAGGAACACCTGGGCGCTCTGGCCGAGTCCGAGATCGCGTTCGCCGAAGATGTAGCAGGCGAGGAACCCACTCATGCCGACGAATGTGAGTACAGCCGCAACGATCTGGTTGCGTGTCAGCACCGAGAAGAACAGACCCATCGACACGAAACCGGCTCCGGTCGCGGCCAGGGCAACGTAGAAGCCCAACAGTGGCCGGTAGTCGAACGGCGAGCCGCCTTCCATTCGCAGTGCAATCAAGAACAGGCCCGCCGGCAGCCAGCAGATCATGAAGAACACCCAGGTCGCGAGGAACTTGCTGACGATGATAGCCCACTCGCTCACCGGAGCCGTCAGGAGCACTTCCAGAGTGCCCGTTCGCTTCTCTTCGGACACCAGCCGCATGGTCAGCGCCGGCACCATGAGAGTGAGGGCAAAGATGGGGAACAGGGCGATGATGTAGAACTGGACAATCGGTTCGGGGATCGGTCCGCGACCACCCGCCGAGGCGCGTTGGAGCTTGTCGACGAAGTCTTGGTACCCCAGCCACTCCGCCGCGGCCATGCCGCCGAGCACCAGGTAGCCAATCGGAGAAAAGAAGTACGAGGAGAATTCGCGGCGCGTGAGCGTGATTAGCTGGCTGTCCGAACAGATACCCAGAGCCACCGCCAGGTACGCGAGTCCCAACCCGGCGAGAATCAACCCACCGGGCACCAGGAACGGCGTGGGAGAAGTGGTAATCATCGGCTTGACCGAAGCCGCGATGAACACGCCCGCTCCGATAACGCCAACGGTTGCGAGCGAGACTCGCAGCCAGAGAGGGAACTTACCCAGAGCACCAAGAGCCACAAGACCCAAAAACGCCACGATCACTAGCCCGCGACCAGCGACCTTCCAGTAATCGAGTGTCTGGTTTGCTTTGCGCAACACGGACGGCCCTTCGTAGAGCACCGTGGGGAAGACCGCCCGGCCGAAGACGTAGAGCGCGGCAGCAGCACCGACAGCACCGAGTGTAAACGCCACCGTGAAACCCACTCCGTCCGCTGTCTCCACTTGAGCCAGATACCCACAGACAAAAGCCAGTCCCAGTAGCGCCAGAGCCAAACCGAGACCGGCGAGGAAATCCGGTTTGAAGATGCCGTAGGTCAGCACCCCGACGCAGAGCAATCCGCCAACGACTAAAAGCGCGTTGACCGTGATGTTGCGGATCTTCTCGTCTGTCTCGTGGCGAATAAACGGAATGGTAAATAGCAGCGAGAGCATCGCGGCCCCGATGCCCCACGGCATCAGGTAGTAAGCCCACTTCTTCTCACTGCCCAGCGACTTGAATGGACCGGGGAAGACCGAGGCGATTGCCAAGAGCAACAACAGCGCGGCCAGCCCGCCATACATTCTGCGGACTTCCTGCTCAGCGTCTGTCACCGCGTGGTAGAGCATGAGCACCACGCCCAGCCCCGCGAACATGAACCCCCACCCTTCGGGGAGCAGTCGTTCCTTGCCGGTCGCGCGCGTGGCGACGACCACGACCACCCCAAGAACCAGGAGGAACAGACCGATCAGCCCGATGATGCGCGCAAACGTCGGCTTTTCGGAGACGATCACCGACGGCGCGGTCTCGATCGGGCGATCAATCGGACCAGGCGCGCTCGGAGGTCCGGCGGTCTGCGGAATTGGTTCAGTGGTCGTCGGGGGGGGAATGGTGCTCATGGTGGTTCGCTGCTTCAGTGAACAGTGATCAGTAATCAGTTACCAGACAAGACAGAGCAGAACGACACCCCTGATCACTGATTACTGATCACTGCTCCTCTGTCCTCTGATCACTGATTACTGATTACTGCTCACTATTCACTGATTACGCTGCCGAGGTCTTGGCTTGTTCATTCTCCGAGCGTCGAAGGACGACGTCGGTGAACAGGGCTTCCAGACTGACTTTCCGAACTTCGAGCCGGCGGATAGCCCAGCCCTTGCCCATCACGCGAGACGCGAGCGATTCGCGATGATCCTTGTTATCTCGCGTCTTCACTTCAAAGCCGGTCAAATCACCGCCGACGGGTCGAGCCTCAACCGATATCAACTCCGGTTGCTCGCGCAGGAACTTCGTGATGGTCTCCGCCGGTCCGCGCACTTCGATCACATAGGTTGGCTCGCGGGCTTCAATCGCTTTCATCGTCTCGTCGAGCTTGATCCGGCCCTTGTCGATGATGATGACTCGCTCGCAAATCTTCTCCACCTCGGTCATGATGTGAGTGGAGAGCAACACCGTGTGCTTGCCGGAGAGTTCCTTGATCGTGTCGAGAGTTTCGTTGATCTGCACCGGGTCAAGCCCGCTGGTTGGTTCGTCGAGAATCAGAATCGGTGGATCGGCCAGAAGTGTGTCCGCTAACCCGACGCGCTGGCGATAGCCCTTCGAGAGTGTGCCCAGCAGACGGTTCTGCACTTCCTTGATGCGGCATTTTTCAACGCAATATCCGATGCGGGGAGTGCGAACACTGCGCTCAACACCTTTGAGTCTGGCGCGATACGCGAGGTATTCGCGAACGCGCATTTCGGTGTAGAGAGGAACGCTTTCCGGGAGGTAACCGATGCGCTGGCGAACTTCCATCGACTCGTACATCACGTCGAAGCCATTGAGCCAGGCGTAACCACTGGAAGCGGGGAGCCAGGTCGTGAGAATCCGCATGCAGGTGGATTTCCCGGCTCCGTTTGGCCCGAGGAAGCCGACGAGTTCGCCCGGCTGCACTTCAAACGAGATGTCGTTGACGGCCACGATGGGACCGTAATTCTTGGTCAGGTTCTGGACCTTGATCGCGGGTTGACCGTGGGTCTGAACCTTGAGTTGAGCCGTTGTCATGGTCGCCCGTGGGTGCGCGCCTGGGTGCGTGACACAGTGAGTTGGGACGATTCACCATGATATGACGCCAGAGTGTCGCGACAAGTTGGTACAATCGAGTAAACTCCGCGGAGGAATGTGCTGTGCCGCTGCTGGACCACTTTCACCCACCACTCCACCCCCACCGACACTGGGAATCGTTTCAGGTCACTTGGCTTAACACCATCGCCGAGACACTGAACAGAGCGCTCCCAGAATGCTACTTCGCCGAGGAACACGCTCGAATCAAAGACGCGACTGAGTTCGACATCACCGAATCACCACTTGTGATTGCCCCGAAGTCCGTTGACGCTCGGCATCAATTCGTGCCGCCGACTCCGCCGATTGTTGTGCCGGCCGCGTTCCCGGATGAGTTTGAAGTGCGGGTGTACGAAGCCGAAGGCGGGGCGAGGCTCGT
This sequence comes from Planctomycetia bacterium, assembly GCA_022616395.1. Lineage (GTDB taxonomy): Bacteria > Planctomycetota > Planctomycetia > Gemmatales > Gemmataceae > Gemmata. The sequence goes on from JAKEEV010001406.1 coordinate 6,218, forward strand.
CGCTGCTTTGGAACTGGTCAGCCCCGCGAACAAGGACCGAGACACTCATCGCCGAGCCTTCGCAACCAAGTGCGCTGGGTATCTCGCTCAGGGAATCGCGGTCATTGTGATCGATGTGGTGACGAGTCGCAGCGGGAATCTTCACGCGGACATCCTACAGTTTCTCGGCCGCACGGCGGACATCGGCTTGCCTGAAGGCACTGAACTCTATGCGGTCGCATATCGACCCATCGTTCGCGACCAGCAAGCTCAGGTGGAAGTCTGGCCCGAACCACTCGCGGTTGGCGGCGAGCTTCCAACACTTCCGCTCGCTCTCAACGCGGACCTTTGCTTGCCCATCGACCTCGAATCGACATACACCGCCGCGTGCAGTCGCCGACGATTGGGGTGAAGGGGACATGGAATCACTTGTCTGCGGGTTTCTTGATCGTCCAGAGCTTGATCGATTCTTCACCGGCAGAGGCCAGAGTCTTGCCGTCTGGTGAGAAGGTGATGGCGCTAACCCAGCCCGTGTGCCCTTTGAAAGTCTCGATGACCTTCCCCGTTGCGACATCCCACAGGACAATATCGCTTTTCGCGTCCCCGGTCGCCAGAAGGGAACCCTCGGGGCTGAAAGCCATCGAGCGGAACTCGGCGGTGTGCTTGAGCGGAATAACCTCGGCTTTCTCGGTTGCGAGATTCCAGCGGCGGATGGTGTTATCAGAGTTGGCCGACAGAAGTGTTTTCCCGTCCGCGGTAAAGGTGAGAGTATGGGTCAGGTCGGTGTGGCCTTTGAGGGTGGTCGCCTTTCCAGTCTTCACGTCCCACAACCGGATGATTCCATCGCCACAGCCGACAGCGAGCTTGGTTCCATCTGGACTGAACGCCATCGTCCATACCCCTTTGGTATGGCCGTCGAGAGTTGCGACAACTTTCTCGGTCTTCACATCCCACACAAGGACGGATTCATCGCGCAGACTACCAGAGGCTAACAACGTGCTATTGGGGTTGAATTCGATCTGAGTGGCGGCGCGTTCCAGTTGGAGCGTTATCCGAGCTTCTCCTGTGTTGACATCGCAGAATCGAATCGTCTTGTCCGCACCGGCCGTGACCAGGGTTTTGCCATCACGGCTGAACTCGACCGCGTAGACCCCTTGTTGATGACCCTTGAGAACTTTTGTGTTCTTCCCGGTCTTCGGATCCCAGAGTCGCGCGACTGGCGTACCCGCGAATGCTTCGATCTCGCGATCCTTCGGCGAACAAGAAGCCAGCATGTCACCAGTTGGGCTGAACGCGAGCGACCAAACCGCCCCCGTGGTTCCCGTGAGCGTAATCGGTTCGTTGACCTTCGCAGCCAAACAGCTTCGAGGCTCGCACTCAGTCAGGAGAATTACGGAGAGACAAGCACCGTAGAGTAACACGGAAATCTCCAGACTCGGTTTTGGTTACTTGGTCGGTCGTGGTGGGGGAGCAATATCGTAAACGGGTCGCGGAGCCGGCGCGATGTCGTAAACGGGACGCGGAGTTGGTGCAGTGTCATAAACAGGACGTGGAGGAGGCGCCAGCGCAATGACGGAAGTGGCCGGGAAACTGTGAATCAAGCCGCCTTCTGGGAAGATGCCACCTCCTGTCGCCACCGTCGTGTAGAAGGCGATGATGTCCCCAGATTCAATCTCCTCCAACGGAACTCGCTTGAACAGCTTCGGGTGATTGAACAGTTTATCCGCCGTGGCGGGTGGGATAATTAACGTGCGCTCCTGCACTCGACCAATCGTGGCCGTGCCAACCACCGTTGCCCACGGATCAAGCGAAGTGATGGGGAACCCGTCTGTCCGCCCCAGTACGCTCACACCGAACGACACCGAATGACAGATCGCCCGTTCCGTTGGAAGTGTCTTTGCTGGATTCGGATCGAGATAATACACCCTCTCGGTTGAGTTGATTCCATTCACCTTGATGGTATGTGGTTTGAATGGAGTTTTGGTGAACTGAGTGATGGTCTTGTCAAAGGGAAACTTATCAACATC
>JAKEEV010001407.1 GCA_022616395.1 Planctomycetia bacterium
ACCAACTGAGCGCGCGAAGCCATGAACAGCATTGCCTCGGTGATGGTCGCGATGCGATGATCGCGTCCGAACAGAAGCAACTTCCGAAGTTCCTGACCGAGCGCGGTTCCGCCGGGATCGGTACACTCGGTCACGGGGATCTTCTGCGCGCGCAGCCATTCGACCAGCAACCGGCACTGCGTGGACTTGCCGGTTCCGTCGAGACCATCGAGCGACAAAAACACAGGCTGAGGCATCTGAAGTTCCGCAGGAGAAGCCGCACGATGAACGCAGATAAAGACACGATTCAGAGAAGAGGATTGGCCACAAAAAAGCACAAACAGCACAAAGAAAGCAGAAGAGGAAGAGAAAACATGGATTTCAATTCATCTTTATTGTTTTGTGTTTTCTTTTGTGCGTTTTGTGCTTTTTTGTGGCCATTCTGTCTTCATCGTGCGGCGAATCACACTTCCTGAATTACTCCCAGCACCTGACCGGGAGCGAGAACATCGTTGGGGAGCGTCAGGCGTTCCGCGAGCGTGCCGCTGACCGGCGCGGGTACGTCGAAGATTGCGCCGGGGATGAGGACTTCGGCCACGCGGTCGCCCTCGTTGACCCGATCACCGACTCGGACGTGCCACAAACTGAAGCTCGCGCTCGGCGAACCGAGTTCAGGCAACGTGATTGGCACTCGCCGGGATTCCTTCATTGTGGGTACCATCGGTAGGTTTCCCAGGGTGCGCTTGCTTCGCAATCGACCCTGGGCTTTGGTCTGCAACCCCTTCGGGGTAGAAATCCAAAACCCTAACCACTCACTGCTCACCACTCACCATCTGATCCGCGTGATAACTGGACCGCACAAACGGTCCGGCCACAACTTGCTTGAAGCCCAACAGACGCGCTTTCGCGGCGATGGAATCGAACTCGGCGGGCGGAACAAAACGCGCAACAGGAATGTGTTTCAAGGTTGGAGCGAGATACTGACCGAGCGTGAGCACTTCGCACTGAATCGCGCGGAGGTCGGCGAGCACATCGAACAACTCGTCCACCGTTTCCCCGATGCCGAGCATTAACCCCGCTTTAGTAACGATGTGAGGAGCGCGGCGTTTCACGCGGGCGAGCAGATCGAGACTTCTCTGATAGAGCGCCCGCCCACGCACGACGCGATACAGCCGAGGAACTGTTTCGAGATTGTGGTTGAAGACTTCCGGGTTGGCATCAATGACGATGTCGATTGAGGAAGTATCGCCGAGGAAATCCGGTGTCAGCACTTCGACCGCGACTCCGGGCATTCTCGCTCGAACAGCCGCGATACAAGCCACGAAGTGCGAAGCGCCACCATCGGTCAAGTCGTCTCGCGTGACGGAAGTAATCACGACATGCTTTAATCCCAACCGCACGGCTGCTTCCGCGAGGCGAGCCGGTTCGTCGGCTTCCACATGAAGCGGTTCGCCTTTGGGCACGGAGCAGAATCCGCACGGCCGCGTGCAGATGTTACCGAGGATCATGAAGGTTGCGGTTCGGCGCGACCAGCACTCCGGCTTGTTCGGACAGCGAGCGCTTTCGCACACCGTTTCCAACCGCAAGTCTTCGATCAGGCGCGCGGTGAAGTTGTTCCCATTGCCGGAGGGAAGCGGGCGCTTCAACCAGCTCGGAAGCCGGCCGCCAGATGGCGCTGCGGGTGGCGAATCAAGAACCGTGAGGGATCGCATGTCGTGTGGGGCGCGGAAGCGCGCCGGGGTGATTGTGGAAGACCGAGACGCGCGTGAAGCCGAAGCGTGTGGTGATTAACTCCAGGAGTCGCTGGCGAACGCCCGACACTCGCACCCGCAGCGGACTTTCGCGCTGAAGCGAGGTCATCGGAAGCGCATCGCCATCGCAGCGAACTTCGCGGAACGGGGCCAGGTCGGGATTCACGTTCACAATGAGTCCAAAGCAACTCACCCAACTCCTCACCGCGACACCAACGTGTGCGATTCTTCGACCGTTTGCGCGCACGCCAGGTCGATCCGGTTCCGGTGTGCCTTCGACTCCAAACTCGCGAAGCAGATCAACCGCAAGCTCCTGAAGCTCAGACACGTAGCGATTCACGGTCAGGCCAAGCATATCAAGCGCGAAGATGGGATAGCACGCGACTTGCCCCGGCACGTGAAGCATCACGCCTCCGCCGCGACTGACCCACTCGACAGGCCACCCGCGCGTGGAAAGCTCATCGGGATTGGGGCGAATGTGAGTCGCGCTTCCTTCGCGACCAACGGTGATGCTCGTTGGGTGGTCGCACATGACAACCGCGGCGGTGTCGCGGTCGCCGGTGATGTCGTACACCAACCGCCGCTGAAGCGCAAGCAGCGTGTCGAACTCCAGGCGACCGAGCAGATATGCCGAGAGCGGTCGCTCAAGGGGAAAATCAGGCTGTGGCAGGGGACCGACCAATTCAAAGCCTCGGTGTCGGTAGAAATCACTTCCAGCAACGGTATTTTAGCATCTGTGGCAACGATCACACAGGTGAAGTAGGTGCCGCTTGCCGAGCGGCACTGTATTCATAGTAGACATCACGCTCCGCGTGATGCCGCCGCGAAGCGGCGGGTAGTTTTTCCTTCATAGTAGTCATCACGCTCCGCGTGATGCCGCCGCGAAGCGGCGGGCGAAATACACATCACGCGGAGCGTGATGCCGACGCGCAAGCGGCGGGCGAAATACACATCACGCGGAGCGTGATGCCGCCGCGAAGCGGCGGGTAGTTTTTCCTTCATAGTAGTCATCACGCTCCGCGTGATGCCGCCGCGAAGCGGCGGGTAGTTTTTCCTTCATAGTAGTCATCACGCTCCGCGTGATGCCGCCGCGAAGCGGC
>JAKEEV010001408.1 GCA_022616395.1 Planctomycetia bacterium
CCTTCGAGCCTCAGAGGGAAGACGAGGTTCTCGCGGGCCACCGATTCGGGGATCAACTCCACGATCGCCGGCGGCGCGGTGAGCGGTCCGCGATCGCTCGGAGTCTGAGCCGCTTCTTCCTCCGCGAGGTGCTGAGCACCCGCCCGTTGGATGATTTTGGGGATCATTTAAAACCCCAAGAGGAATGGCCACAAAAAAGCACAAAGGGCACAAAAGAAAATCAAGAGAAAGAGCGAAGACCGAATTCAAGATTTCTCTTCTGCATTCCTTTGTGCCTTTTGTGCTTTTTTGCGGCCATTACTTCTTGCTTTCCATTGTCAGCCGAGCCACTTCGGCGCAGTCCTTGTCTCCGCGGCCGGAGAAGCACACCACAACCACGTCGTCCTTTCGTCGTCGCGATGCAATCTTCATCGCTTTGACGACCGCGTGAGCGGTTTCGAGCGCGGGCAGGATGCCTTCGAGCCGGCTGACGACATGGAAGCACTCAAGTGCTTCTGCATCCGTGACACTGCAATAGCGGACGCGGTTCGCATCGAGCCAGTAGCTGTGTTCCGGGCCGACGCCGGGATAATCCAGGCCCGCGGAGACGCTGTGTACCGGCGCGGTCTGGCCGTCGTCGTCCTGAAGGACGTAGCTGAAGCTTCCGTGCAGAACGCCGGGCTTGCCGTTATTCAAAGTGGCCGCGTGATCGCCATACATATTACCGCGCCCGCCGGCTTCCACACCGACAAGTTCCACTTTCGGCTCATCGACGAACGGGTAGAACATGCCGGCCGCGTTGCTTCCTCCACCAACACACGCGATCACCACTTCCGGGAGTTTCCCGATTTGAGTTAGACACTGTTCCTTCGTTTCCTCGCCGATGCAGCTTTGAAAATCGCGCACCATCATCGGGAACGGGTGCGGCCCTACCACTGAACCGATGATGTAATGCGTGTGTTCGACGCTACTCATCCATTCGCGCATGGCTTCGTTGATCGCGTCTCGAAGTGTCTTGCTTCCGCTTTCAACAGAAAACACCTCCGTACCCATCGCTCGCATGCGAAACACGTTGAGTTCCTGTCTGCGAACATCTTCGCTTCCCATGTACACGCGGCACGTCATGCCGAAGAGAGCCGCGGCCGTCGCGGTGGCGACTCCGTGCATCCCGGCTCCGGTCTCCGCGATGACGCGACTTTTCCCCATGCGCTTGGTGATGAGAGCCTGACCGAGAGCGTTGTTGATCTTGTGAGCACCTGTGTGGTTCAAGTCTTCGCGCTTGAGGAAGATTTGTGCTCCTCCGGCTTCCTTCGTCAAGCGCTCGGCGAAATACAATCGCGACGGCCTCCCGACATACTCCGTGAGCAACCGGTGGAACTCCGCCTGGAATGCCGGGTCTTGTTTCGCTTCGCGATACGCGCTGTCGAGCTGTTCGAGCGCGAACATCAGCGTTTCGGGCACGAACCGGCCACCGTAAGGACCGAATCTGCCGCGAATATCGGGCATGGCGGAATGGAAAGTCGCTGGCATTGTGAACCTCATGCTCAAAGTAGACACTATCTTCTATGTCATGAACCCACGGCTAA
>JAKEEV010001409.1 GCA_022616395.1 Planctomycetia bacterium
CCGCGACTCGTTCCCGGCGCACCGGCGTGCCAGCGCTTTCGAGAAGCGCGAGCAATCCCTGAACGTGCTTGCAACGGTGGGTGTGTTCGGGGTCGTCTCGGTAAATCGCGTCTGGGCAGGTGCAGTGCCAGCGAACATTTCCGCTCTCGGTGCGTTCCGCGGAGACCTGATACTCCTCGCGACCACCTGTGATGGCCCAGGTCATCACGCAGCCGGGTTCAATCGGTTCCGGGTTGCGGTACGTGACGCGGAAGTGATACGGTGCCGGCGTCCGTTTGCGGTCGGAGCCGGGCAAAACGACCGTGACAATCGCGACGGTCGGACGTGTTTGGGTGTTGGTTTTCATGTGTTTTCCCTCTTCTGGGTGAGTGGTTGTATTTTACCGCGAAGTGTGTCCAGACCCGATGTCGGTAGCCCCTTCGGCGAATAAAAAACACCTGGAAAACCTGGAGTTTCACGCATGTCCGACACCACGCAGCCATTCAACGAACAAACGCGCAAAGCCGTCCTGCGCGACCTGGCTCGCAAGAACCGAGTCGCGCAAAAGAACAAGGACGAACTGAGCCGAACCATTTGCGCGAAGTTCCTCGCGTTGCCGGCTTCACGCGATGCGAAAACGGTGATGTGGTACGTTGACGCTGGGAGTGAAGTCCGCACGCGACACACGCTCCCCGAAGCGCTCGCGTCTGGCAAACGCATCGTGGTGCCGTGGTGCGTGGTCGAGACGAACGAACTGGAGTTGTTCTTGCTCGAAGACATGAGCGAACTGATCGAAGGCGCGTACAAGATTCTCGAACCGAAGCCGGAGTTGCGTGAATTGCCCACCAAGAAAGTGAAAGCCGAGGAACTTGACCTGGTGATGGTTCCCGGAACTGCCTTCGACCTTCGTGGCGCCCGAATGGGTCAGGGGAAGGGTTACTACGACCGCCTGCTCGCCACCGCCCGCCCCGATGCTCCACTGGTCGCGCTCGCCTTCGATTGCCAGATCTTCGACGAGATTCCCGTCGCCCCACACGATGTGTTCATGGATTTGGTGCTGACCGAATCACGCATGATTGAGGGGAAAGGAAGGAAGTAGAAAGGTAGGTGCCGCTTGCCGAGCGAGCAGTGCCTTTGGTGACCCGCGACCGTGCCAGTAGTTTCAAGATTGCCAGTTTTGCGAGCCTTCGGCTCGCCCGGCCTCAGAGAGGCCGGCTACAGAAGACGCAGAAATGCTCGCGCTTTCGCTTCTTTTGTAGCCTGAACGTGTCTGTCACGCCGCGCCGCCGCCGCGCCGACGCAGAAATGCTCGCGCTTTCGCTTCTTTTGTAGCCGGCCTCTCTGAGGCCGGGCGAGGCACTTGTGCCTCGCAAATCCCCTCCTTGAAACTACTGGTCAGGGAGCGGGTGAGGCTTGGAAGACACCCGCTCCCTGGCGGTCGCGGTTCACCAAGAATCTACACCGGAGCGGCGACCCTACTTTCTCTTCACCCTCACCAGAGCCGCTTTCGCTTCCTCGGTGAGGCGCACGCCGGAGACTCCGCTCGCCCACGCTTCCAGTAACCGAATCGCCTCCGGGGAACCGATTCGCTCGACCAACTCAACGGCTCGGATGGCGCGAAGTTCCTCCGAAGTCGGGAACGCTCGCGTCACGTTACGCAGAATATCGACCATTCGACCCATCGATTCAGGAGACTCCGGGGCTTTCAGAACTGCGCGGATCGCGGGTTCGGCCAACCGGCCGAGCGCGGCCAGATCACGAGTCGCGGATTCTCGCTCCTGGAACTTCTCAGAGTCGAGCGCCTTGATAAGATCTTCGATTCGTTCGGGAGTCGCGTCCGTTACGGGCGGAAGTTTCTCGGTGAGGAACGCAAGCGCCTGATCGGGGGCGGCTGTCATCGTCCTGATGGAAGTGAAGCCAAAACGCGCATCGGACGTCAGCCCCAACCACGCGCGTTCCAGTTCCTGCGGCCCAACTCGATCAACTTCGCCCAGCCGATAACCGTCCCAGACGAATAACTGACCGTCCAGGGTGTTCGTGACGAGCAATCGACTCTCGGGCGACCAGCTTCCCGGCCCAACACAGTCCGCCCACTGATGTCGTTCGCCCCACGTCGCGACTTCAATCAGCCGGATGGTTCCCCGATCATCCGAAACTGTCAGCAGCCGGCCGTCTGGCGAAAACTCCATCAGGCGCGGAGCGACGCGACCAAGTCCAAACGCTCCGTGAACTCGCCCGGTGACTGTATCGAGAACGGTCAACTCTCCTCGCCAGTTGTCGCGGAACGACCAGACACCCAGAACGACCAGA
>JAKEEV010001410.1 GCA_022616395.1 Planctomycetia bacterium
AGTTTGATGTCGTACATCTTCCCGGCTTCCATCGCGATAGTGATGGTACTGGCGTGGAGCGCCGGTGGGTGAACTTCCCAGTCGGGGATCACCAGTTGCCCGTTGACCCACAAGCGAACACCATCGTCCGCGAACGTGTAGAATGTGTAATTCGCGGTGTATTGAGCCTGCACCTTCCCCACCCACAGCACCGAGAAGTTGTCCGCGCCGACCGCTGTTCCCGGCGGCGCGTTCTGGCCCCAGTTGAAGGCAATGGGATTTTCATCGACGCGAGCCGTTTTCACGTCGTAGAGGTCTCTGGTGTTGTAATAGCGAGCGAACAACCCTGTTCCGTTTCCGACGACTGGGGCGGGTGGAGGGGCGGTGTTGTTGAAGATGTTGACGTTCGCGGTGTTGACCGTGCCGATCGTGTAGGCGCCGGAAAGAAGCGTGAGTGCAACAAACTCGTCGGGGTCGGCCTCGGCATCGTTGATCGGGATCACGGAAAGATCAACGCTGTTCTGGCCTGCCGCGAACTGCGCAGTCAGAGGTAATGTCTGGTAGTCACTGCCTGCCGTCGCCGTGCCGCTCACTGAGAAGTTCACTGTTAGCGGGGCACTGGCGTCGCCAGTTCGCGTAAATCGAAACGCGCCATTTAGCCCGTCTTCTGTGGCGTCTGAGAGTTGATAAACCGAGACGGTCGGAGTGGTGCTATCCTCAATCGTAACAGTCGCGGAGTATTCCACAGCGAGCTGGTATCCCGTTCCAGCCTGGAGTGTGAGGATCACTGTCTCATTCGGGTCAACGGTCGCGTCTGTAAGTGCTTCGACGCCAACCTCGGCAAAGGTCTCACCCGCCGCGAACATCATGTTAGTCCCGATCGGGGTGTAGTCCGTCTCGGAGGTGGCCGTCCCGCTGACTGCATAGGGGATGGTCAACCAATCGCGCTTATCACCCAACCGTGTGAACAAGAACTTCCCGTAACCTCCGCCTTCGAGCGCGTTGGCGGTTTGCTGGACGCTTACCACTGGCGTTTCGGTGTCGGCGATGGTGAGCGTGGCTTGGCTGGGAGTGCCGATTGCGTAGACAGCGCCACTCTGGAGGTAGACGATCACCGATTCGTCGAACTCGGCGGTGCTGTCGTCGAGGACATCAATCGTCAGGTCGGCGGTCGGTGAGGAGGGCGCGAAGGTGATTTCCCCGCTTGGGTTCGTGTAATCCACGTCCGGCGAAGCCGTTCCTCCGACCCAGTAGACCGCATTCACGATAGGGGCGAGTTCGTAGGATGTCGTGACGACTCTGACCACCCAGGATCCGTGCAATGATCGCGCGTCTGGACCACCTGCGGA
>JAKEEV010000266.1 GCA_022616395.1 Planctomycetia bacterium
GCGAACTCGAAGTTGCTCTTTGAAGTTCACTACACGCCCAACGGAGTCGAGCAGACAGACCGGTCTTCCGTGGGCGTCATCTTCGCCAAGAAGCCACCCGAACACAGGGTCGAGGTGAACATCCTGGCGAACCTCAGGCTCAAGATTCCGCCGAAGCAGGCGAACGTGAAAGGAGAGATGACTTACACGTTCCCCGAAGACGCAGTGGTGCTCTCGTTCATGCCCCACATGCACCTTCGCGGAACAAGCGCGAAGTATGTGGTGACCTATCCCGACGGCAAGACCGAAACGCTGCTGTCGGTGCCGGACTATGACTTCAACTGGCAGAGTGTCTATCGCTTCGCGGAGCCACTGAAGATTCCCAAGGGCACCAAGTTGACGTGGACTGGCCACTGGGACAACTCCGCGGACAATCCACGCAACCCCGACCCGACGAAGGAAGTCACCTGGGGCTTGCAGACGTGGGACGAAATGCAAAACGGCTGGATGGAAGTGGTGTGGCAGAAGAAGAAGTGAGAATCGGAGCCGGAAGCGTCAGCAACGAGGTGATTTTGCCCTCTCCCCTTGCGTTGCTAAGTAGAAATGCTCAGTCGGTGGGAAAGGAAGAGAAGCGAAGACCCCTCACCCGCCGTTACGACTGCCGAGGAACGGCAGTCTACGGCGACCTCGCCCCGCTAAAGCGGGGCGAGGTCGCCGCCGCGGAGCGCTTCGCTCCGCGAGAAGCGCCGGGTGAGGGTCTTCTGCCTTTCCTACCCACCCAGGATTTCGACATGGCACCCTTGCGGGAGAGGGCGAAGAACGACTCCGTCGCTAACGCTTCCGGTTCGCAAAGAAGGCCGAAATCCCCTCTCTAAGGAGCCTCCTATGTGGATTCGCCAGTGTGATCTTGATGCGGAGAACGAAGCTCCGCTGCCAATCCCGGCCCGCATCGCCTCCAACGAGGAGTTCATCCCGCCTCAACAGTCGCCTCAACAGAAGGAGTACGAAGCCCGGCTGAAGGATCTCAGCGAACACGCTGCGAAGCGACAGGGAATTGCTCGACGCGACTTCCTCCGCACTGGTTCCGGCTTCGCGGCCGCGCTCTATGCGCTCAATCAGGTGTTCGGCGACTGCTACGAAGTGAGTGCCGCGGAGATGGAGGACCAGAAAGCCTTCGAGGAGAAGTGGCCGAAGGATCAGTTCATCTTCGACATTCAGACTCACCACGTCGATGTCGCGAGGAAGTGGTACGACAACACGCCGCAGGGCAAGGCCACGCTGCGATTCTTCCAGATGTTGAGACCGCTCGCGGGTAGCCCCGAAAAGAGTCTCGAGTTGCTCAACCGCGCTCACTACGTCAAGGAAGTCTTCGGTGATAGCGACACGGTCATGTCGGTCATCAGCGGAGTGCCCACACGCGAGTGGGACAAGAACCCGCTTCCTCCCGATCAGATGGTCGCGACACGCAAGTACGTCAACGACCTTGCCGGTTCACAGCGCGTGCTCTCTCACGGTCTCCTTCGACCGAATCTCGGCGCGAAGGAACTGGAGGAGATGGAACGTCAGGTCAAGGAACTGAAGATTGATGCGTGGAAGATGTACACGGGTGCTGAACTCGGCGAGAAGGCGTGGTTCCTCGATGACGAGAAGGTGGCTTATCCCTTCTGGGAGAAGACGAAGAAACTCGGCGTGAAGAACCTGTGCATCCACAAGGGTCTGCCTCTGGGCTTCTTCAACGAGAAGGCATGCCAACCGCTCGATGTCGAGAAGGCCGCGAAGGACTGGCCGGACCTGAACTTCATCATCTACCATTCCGGCTATCGCGGAATCGGAGGGCTTGGCAAGGGCACCGGAGACAAGGTCGAGGACAAGAAGACGGACGACCCGCAGGAAATCTTCTGGATCAGCGATCTCCTTCGCGCGATCAAGAAGAGCAAACTGAAGAACGTCTACTTTGAACTCGGCTCGACGTTCAACATGACATCCGCCGCGAACCCGATTGTCTGTCAGCACATGCTGGGGCAGATGATCGAGGTCGCGGGCGCGGATCACATTCTCTGGGGAACCGATTCCATCTGGAACGGCTCTCCTCAAGGTCAGATCGAACGACTGCGCCGCTTGAAGATGCCGGATGAGCTACGGAAGAAGTACGGTTACTCCGACCTGACCGACGAGATCAAGAACCAGATTCTCGGCCTCAACGCGGCGAAGGTCTTCGGGATTGATGTGAAGGCCAAGCGTCAGGCGATCAAGGCCGACAAACTCTCGCAACTGAAGGAAGAGTATCGCAAAAGCCCCTCGCCGAGCAACACGCAATACGGCTGGATCTGGGTCGAAGACGGCCGAGACCCAACCGTGCCGGTTGGCTCGTAAATCGGAGCCGGAAGCGTAAGCGACGGTTCTTGGTTTTCGTCAGAGCCGGAAACGTCGCGACGGAAAATGCAAACCGTCGCTGACGCTTCCGGCTCTGATTCGTCACCTGAAAATGCAAACCGTCGCTGACGCTTCCGGCTCGGATTCGTCACCTGAAAATGCAAACCGTCGCTGACGCTTCCGGCTCGGATTCGTCA
>JAKEEV010000267.1 GCA_022616395.1 Planctomycetia bacterium
GATACAACGCGGACCTTGCGAAGCACATCGAAACCCTCAAGAAGGTGGTTGAACGCGAGAAAAATCCCGCGCTTGCGGCCAAGGAAGCTCAAGCGGAGGCTATCAACGCCCGGATTGAGTTGCTGCTGAGTCGCGGAGACGTGGACGAAGCACTGGCCGCTTACGATCAACTGATCGCGCTACTCTCTGCTCCCAGTGATGCCGAGACGAAGCGCCAGGTGATGGGATGGAGAGAGAAACTCGCGGGCGAGTGGAAGGTGAAGGATGAAGCCCACCAGAAGGCCCGCGACTACCTGCTCAAGACGTGGCCGTCCATCGCGACGATTTCCGATTTCAAGGACAGTCTGGAACCGATTCGCAAGGCCGTGGACGTGTGCAAGAAGCATGGAGACAAGTGGACGTTGCGGAAGCTCTTGACGATCTTCAGCGGTGCGGTGGTGAAGCTCAACGACCTGGTCGCACCACTCGATCCGGCCAGCGAAAGCGACCGCAAGCTCCTGACCGATGCGACCCTCGCGGGCAAGATACTCGCCGAACTGGAAATCGAACTCCGCGAGTTCGTCAAGGCGTGAGCCGGCAAGCAAAGACGGCCTGGAAAGGCCGTCTCTCTTTGAAGAGACGGGCGAGAGCGGCTGTCAGGTTTTCGTCGCGTGTTTTGAACAACAACCCAGCCGGCTAACGCCGGCGGTTCGACACACCAGAGGTCGAACCGCCGGCGTTAGCCGGCTGGGTTGCTCCACGATCCCTACTCGAAAACCCGTCCTTACTCCGCGCTGATTGGGTCAGCTTCTTCCCCAGCTTCGCTATCTTCGCCTTCGTCCGGTGCGAAGTAAAGCGATGCGAACTCCACTGTTGCCGGTTCGCGAGTATCCTCGGAACCGACCGGGCGCGAGTCGCGTTCGCGAGGCTCGCTCGACTCTTCCTGGCGCACAGGCTCGCTCACTTCTTCCTCCGGTGCCATCCAGTTCATGTTTGGAGCGCTTGTGGGCGCTTCATCCGTCTCGCTCGTCAGCATGGGCCACGGATTGGAGTCGCGAGCCGGCTGCGTGGCGGATTCCTCCGCGACGATGTCGGCCGGGGTGTCGAACAGTTCCGCCGGTCCATCCATAAAGCCCATCGACTTCGCCTGTCCGCTTCCGCTTCCGAGGGTGCCGGCGACCACGAGCGACCACGCGGTGAGGCTGCCGGTGTCGTAGCGGGCGACATCCTGCACGATCAGGCTCCAGGTGCCCTTGGTGCTCTTTCCATCGAATGCGGAGAGAGCCTGTTCCGGGCGGAAGTTACCGCTGAACGGTGCAGTTCCGGCCGAGATCGCTGTACTCGCCTCGTCGTTGAAGGTGGTGCCGGTGAGATTGTTGGCGCTTCCCCCGCGACGGTTGAACAGCGTGATCGTTGTGCCGTCCGGCCCCTTCAACTTGATAACGAGATCGCTCAGCCAGGTGTGAGTCAGCGAAATGCCCACGTTCAGGTCGCTGATCTTCACGTCGTCGGCAATCGTCATCGTGACGGTGCGGGTTCCGACATCAATCAGCGAGACGGGCAGTCCGCTCTTCACATACGTGTTATTCACGGTCAGCACCAGGCTGCCGGTCGCGGTGTAACGGTCGCCAGGGTTTTCGCCCGCCGTTGCGTCTGCGTCCTGGTTCATCTGGTTGTTGGACGTGTCTCGGATGTCTGGGCCAAAGATCATCGAGTACGTTCCGCCCGCGGTCTGCGCGGCGAACGTGATGTCGAACTGCGTGCTGGAACCGCTCACGGGCGTGATGGTGTAGCTTGTCGTGATCCCTCCATTTGGCCCGGTGAAGCTAACGATGTCGGCGCTGGTGAAGCTCGAAGCAGTGATGGCCCGGTCGAAAGTCACTCGCAGGTTGTTGAGTTGCGTGCCGGTGTTTCCGCTGAAGGTTGCGGAGGTGACCTTCGGGCCAGGAGCAACGGTGGGCGGTGGGGGAGGCGGCGGAGGCGGACTGGTGGACTCGAACATATTCCCCACGTTCAGTCGGCCACCGGTGGCGACCTTCCCGCTCAGCCCGGCAACCGTGTCCACGGAATCGAGGAGCTTGTCGATCACCTGCGAGTAGCTCAGGCTCGGATTTGCACTCCAGTAGAGCGCAATCGCACCCGAGACGTGAGGAGCGGCCATTGACGTGCCGCTCATGTAGGCATAGCCGTTATTCGGTGTGGTGCTGGCAATCGAGACGCCCGGCGCGGCGAGGTCGACGGTACTTGCACCGTAGTTGGAGAAGCTCGCGAGCACGTCCGAACTGTTGGTGGCAGCGACCGACACCACATTGTCGTAATTGTAGTTAGCCGGGTAACTGGCGATGCTGTCGTTGTTCTGGCCGCTGTTGCCCGCCGCCGCGACGAAGATGTGACCGGCATCGCGTGCCCGACTAATCGCGGTGGACATGGCGGAACTGAACCCGCCTCCGCCCCAACTGTTGTTCGATACCTTCGCGCCGTTGGTCACCGCGTAGTTTAACGCTCCGACCGCTCCGCTGATGCTTCCGCTTCCGTTGGCGCCCAGGAACTTCAGCGGCATGATCTTCACCGACCAGTTCACGCCCACGACTCCGCGGCTATTGTTGCCAACTGCTCCGATGGTGCCCGCGACGTGAGTTCCGTGCCCGTTGTCATCGAACGGGTTGTTGTCGTTGCTGTAGAAGTCCCATCCGCGGATGTCGTCGATGTACCCATTGCCGTCGTCGTCGGTCCCGTTGCCCGCGATCTCGTCGGTGTTACTCCAAATGTTCGCAGCCAGGTCCGGGTGGTTGTAGTCCACTCCGCTATCAATCACCGCGACAACAA
Source organism: Planctomycetia bacterium (assembly GCA_022616395.1). Lineage (GTDB taxonomy): Bacteria > Planctomycetota > Planctomycetia > Gemmatales > Gemmataceae > Gemmata. The sequence continues at coordinate 2,806 of JAKEEV010000267.1, forward strand.
AACTGCTACTGCCGGTGGTCGTATCCCACGCCGCGGGCGCACCAATCTTCGTCATGCCGTAGAGGTAGCCGGCGTAGTAAGTGTCGTTGGGCGTGAGTTGAACCTGCACGATCTCGTCCGGCGCCGCGGAGAGTACGCCCGGCAGGGAACTGTAATAAATCACCGCGTCGCTGGCCTCAAAGCCAGGCGCAAGCGACACGCTATAGATGCCGAAGCCCAGCGCGTTGACTTCCGCGGCAAACGGTGAGGCCGCGAGGGTCGCTTCATCCGCGGCCGTGTTGGTTTCCGCAACCATGACCACGTTGACGCGATCCGGTGCGAATGCGCCGGTTGCTTCCAGAGCCGGGAAGGCCGCCTCCAGCGTCTTGGCTGGCGTCGTGCGGTCTTCGAGTCGTTCCATGTCCAGACGAACACGAACCAAGCGCGAATGAGTGCGGAGTCCCATCGTGGACCTCTCAGGACGGGAAATGTTTGAAATGAGCGAACTCCAGGGCGGAACGGTTGCGAGTCCGCGAGAGCACCCTGTTGATTCGCTGTCATACCCGACGCGGATTCATCCGCCAAGCGCGAGTTTGCGATTTTCTGTGGGAGCAGAAAAATGAAGACGCACACCGGAAAAGAAGCGAATGCCGAAACCGACAACCAGACACGGGCAAGGTCACTTGTCGGCTTGGATGTAAAGAGTGAGCACCTTCTTTTTGTCGACCGCGTCGGACATCTTATCCACGAACACCGTAATGGTTGCGAAGGAGGTTTCCTCAGGTTTCCTCAGCACGACGGTCAACCTGGCAGTATCGCGATCACGGAAGAGGGATGTGGCGAGTTCCTTTAACTCTGTCGCTTCGTCTTTGGGATCGCTCAGAATCGGTTTGTCGTAAGAAACGAGGCGACCCTTTTCATTCAAGGCGACACACAGCGTCGGGTTTATCGTCATCGGGCCAGTCATTGGCTTGCCGGGCAACTTTGGGGGTGGAGTCGGACTGACGATGACGACAATAATGTTTTCGTTCTTGCCGCTCCGAATGGCCCGTTCCGGCTCCTTGGCCGGCTTTTCGTCCGGCAGCGAACCTGCCCAACTCAGAGCGAGTAATGCTGCGGTGAACATCGGCATTACCTCACAGTGATGAGTTCTCGACCTCCGCTATCAAATGATCTGCTTGATTGGGTCAGCACCTTCGACGCCGACGAGTTTCTGATCGAGTCCGCCGTAGAAGTACGAGAGCTTGTTGGGATCAAGCCCCATCTGTTGAAGCACGGTCGCGTGCAGGTTCTTGACGTGGAAGCGGTCGTCCACCGCGAAGTTGCCCAGTTCGTCCGTCGTCCCGACGCTCACGCCTCCCTTGATTCCTCCTCCGGCCATCCAGGAGGTGAAGCCGTAGGCGTTGTGGTCGCGTCCGGTTCCTTGCGCGTATTCGGCCGTCGGCTGGCGGCCGAACTCGCCGCTCCAGATCACGATGGTGCTATCGAGTAGCCCCTTGCGCTTCAGATCAGTCAGTAGTCCTGCGATTGGGCGGTCCGTGTTCCCCGCGTGTGTCGAGTGATTCTTCACGAGATCGCCGTGAGCGTCCCAGTTGTGGTCGTTGTGGTTTCCGCCGGAGTAAATCTGGATGAACCTCACTCCGCGTTCGACCAGCCGGCGCGCAAGCAAACACTTGCGGCCGAAGTCTTCGGTCTTCTTCTGGTCGATGCCGTAGAGCTTCTTCGTCTCTTCTGTTTCCTTCGAGAAGTCCACGGCTTCGGGAGCGTGTTCCTGCATCTTGAAGGCGAGTTCGTAACTCGCGATCCGAGCCATTAGCTCGGTGTTGTCGGTTCGCGTCGCGAGGTGCTGTTCGTTTTTCTCCTTGAGGCGGTCAAGGAGTTCGCGCTGGGCGTCGCGTGTGGTTCCCGGAGGAAGGGCGAGATCGTGAATGGGCGTCTTGTCGGCTCGCAGTTGCACGCCCTGATACGCGGCTGGCATGTAGCCGCTCGACCAGTTCTTCGGCCCGTTAATTGGCCCACCGCTGTTGTCGAGCATCACGACGAAGCCGGGCAAGTTCTCGTTGACGCTGCCGAGGCCATACGTCACCCACGAACCAAGACACGGACTTCCCGAAAGCAGCCGACCGGAGTTCATCATCAGTAAGCCCGAGCCGTGAATCGGACTCTCGGCATACATCGAGTGCAAGAACGCGATGTCATCCGCACACGCCCCGACGTTCGGGAACAGGTCGCTGACCATCTTGCCGCACTTGCCATACGGCTTGAACGCGAACTTCGGCCCAACAACTCGCCCCTCGTTTTTGTGTCCTCCGCGGCCGAATGTCTTCACTTTGATCGTCTTGCCGTCGAGTTTGTAGAGTTCGGGCTTGTGGTCGAACGTATCGACCTGACTTGGCCCGCCGTACATGAACAGGAAGATAACGGCTTTCGCTTTCGCCGCGAACATGGGCTTTTTGGGAGCCATCGGGTTGGTGAACTTGGTGGCGACCTTCGGAGTATCAGCGCGCGCAAGGAGTGGGTCGTTGTGAAGCAACCCGGTGAGTCCCAGCGCTCCGAACCCGGCCCCGGCTTCCCAGAGGAATTCACGTCGCGTTCGTCGGCAGAACTGGTGAGCGGTATCGCGCATGGCGGAAGCCTCAGTTGGTGGCGGGAGTTTGGGGCGGGGTCAGAACTTGGCGAAAAGCGTCTAGCGAGGCGCTGGAGTACACGAGCGGAAGCAATTGCTTCAGGCGATTTTCGTCTGCAATCACCCGCACCGCTGCGGACACATCCGGCGGAACGGGGTTGCCGAACCGGGTTTCGAGGGACTCCAGAATAATCGTTTGGCGGGTCTTGATATCCCGCTCTGCAAACCATTCTTGAAGCACAGGAGATTCAATCATGTGAGCACCTCGTCGGAAGAGGGCGCGAAGCATCACTTTATCGAAACGTAATCCCGCGAGAATCTCGGTAACGTTGAGGAGGTTATCTCGTTCACCGCCGGATGTCTTGGCTTCGATTACATCCTTACATTGTTGTAACACAGACTCTGGGGGTCCGTCGATCTTGGTCAACGGAAGCCACGGAGCGAATCCCGGATCAGTGATCGGCAAGAAGTCACTCGCGTTGAGTTCCCACAGGTTCACGACTCGCCAGCCAGCTTCGAGTCGCGTGTGTCCCAGCGGGCTGGTTAACCGCACGTCCGGGCTGATCCGAATATTATCCTTTGTACTCAGGGTGAGGGCAATTACCTCGGGCACAATGCGACGGTTCAGGTACGTCAACAGTACATCGTCAAGTAATTCGTTCGCCGTGGCGGAATAGGAGTATGTGTTGATCTCAATCAGGCACAACACCGGATCGCTTCGGTTCGCGAGCCGCGCTTCCACCATTCCATCCGGCAACTGTCGCGACTGAACCAACTCACCGGGTAACACCTTGCACGACACCACCGGGCCGATGCCTGCCAACTTCAAGATGGCATCGGCGTGATGCTCGATCAACCACTTCCCACCCTTGTCGTATTGAAATCGCATCCGTTACTCCGCTTCGGAAAGGTCGCGTTCGCAGGTGATGCCTCCAAACACGAGGCGCGAACCGAAGCGATCCCAGAGCGGTCGCCGACCTGCCGGGGTGGTGGTCTCGTTGCCCGTCAGGAGCAGTTTCTCCCGTCGGCGAGAGCCAGGCGCGGAGTGTCCTCGTCCGGGTAGGCGACAACAGCAGCCAACAGCGCTTCGCGGTCGGGCATGGGCGGTCACTTCGCAATCGGCGTTTTCAGTTCGATCGTGACGCAGTTCTTGTTGGAGGTCGTCTTCCAGTGGTCGGCGGAGTTCAGGAAGATCACGCCCTCAGCGCCGGTCATGCGGATCGGCGGCGACATTGGGTCGGGGAATTTTTCGTCGGGCGGCGCGGCCATACCGGGACGGATCACATGGCAGATCGCGCCGCTTGAGCCGGTCACGCGAATCCACTGACCAGCGACGAGAACCGAGCCATCTTCACCGTTGCGCTGTCTGGCGCTGGTTAACCGGATGAAGTCACCCGCGACCACAACGCAGTTATTCACGCCGGTACAGCGGACGTTCTGGGCAATGATGATGCAGTTGGTCGCGCTTGTGATTTGTACGTTGCCGCTGGCGAAGATCACCGAGTTCTTCGCCAGCCCGGTCCGCACGTCACCCACGATAAGGAAGTTCCCGTCGAGTATCCCGCCCTTCATCTCCTTGACCACATCAAGCTTCTTCAGCTTGTCGAACTCCACGGGTAGCTTGCGTTCTTTCACCTCCGCGGCCTTGAGCATGCGCTCGAAGATTTTCTCGGCGGTTGCGCGTAAGAGTTTCTCTTCTTCCTTCGCGGGCCACTTCTCGTTTTTCACCGCCTTGCCAACGGTCTCGAAGAACACCTTCAGGTTGGGCGTCTCGTCACCCTTCCCCGCGCCTTTGGGAATCGGCGCCGCGGAACTGCCTCCCGCGAACGTCAGAAGAGCAGCGCTGCACACTGCGGCAAGCATCACCGACAGGAATCTCGTGCGTGTCATTTCGATCCCTCCCAAGTGAGTTCACATCCAGATTCATCAAGAGCGGTTGTGACACCGTCACTTCGCAATCGGCATTTTCAACGGGAAGAACTCGCACTTCAGCGGACGTTCCAATCGCACGTCATCCGGCGCATTCAGGAAGATCGTAGTGGCGACGTTGTTGATGCGAATGGCCGGGTGCGACTTGTTCCCGTTCGGTTTCTCATCGGGAGCCGGGAGTTTGCCCGGCCGGATAACGTGACAGATTCCATCACCCATGTTGTCCGAGCGAATCCACCGGCCAGCGATCAGTACAGACTCCTCCTCCGCGCCGGCAAGTTGGATGTAGTCGCCCGCGACCACGAGGCAGCTACTCAAAGCGATCCCGCGGATGTCTTGAGCGAAGATGACACAGTTCTCCGCGGCAATGAACTCGACCTTCCCACTGGCGAAGATGACAGAGCCCTTAGTATTCTTGATTCGCACGTCGCCTGCGATCACGTACTTGCCATCCAGCCTTTCGCCCTTGAACTCCTTCCCCACACCCAGCCTTTCACCCCTGAACTCCTTGCTCACATCCACCTTCTTCAACTTGTCGAACTCGACCGGCAGCTTTCGCTCGTCTTGTTTGGCCACCTTGAGGGTGCGCTCGAAGATTTTCTCGGCGGTCTCGCGCAACAGTTTCTCCTCGGCGTCCGTCGGCCAGTTCTCGTTTTTGACCGCCTTGCCAACGGTGTCGAAGAACACCTTCAGGTCGGGCGTCTCACCGCCCGCGCCTTTGGGAACCGGAGCCGCGGAACTGCCACCGGCTAACGCCAACAGACTCGCGCTACACACGGCCGCGACAGCCGACAGGAATCGCCCGCGTGTCATTTCGCGCCCTCCCCGGTGATTTCGGAGAGAAGTTTGAAGAACCCCTTCTTGCGCTGGCTCGAAATGCCCCAGTTCACCGGCACGCTCTGATAACCCTCATCAAAGCCCTCGTCCTTCATCCGGTAATCGAAGTAGCCCCACGAGGCATACTCACCGACCGCCGAGAGGAAGTTGTTCGCGGGCTTGTCAAAGTCAAAGTGGTCGTCCTCGTTGAAGAGAATCGGCATCGGGCGATAGCCGGGCACCTTGCGTGTTTCCTTCACCGTCTCCGAGATGCGTACTGGCTCCTTCACGCCGTTGCCGTGCAGAAGCAGGAAGTCGGATGACTTCACCACGTTCTCTTTCGGTATCGTGTTGCCGCCGTAGCTTGTGCTCACGAGGAACTTTCCGCGATGCTTCTTCGCGCGCTCGATCAGTTCGTGAACGCGGTCGGGTTTGAGGATCGCGTGGTCGTAACGGACGTTGCACTCGTTGTTAATCTCGATCAACACGTTGCGATAACCCTTCTCCGTCAGCCAGTCGAGAGAGCGATCGACTCCGCGTTTCACTGCCTCTTCGTCCTTGAGGCGCTGATCTTGCCCGAAGTAGAAGATGCCGAGGATGACCACCATTCCCAGATCGTCCGCCTTGTCGAGAATCTTCTCCAGGCGCACGAGATACTCTTTCCGCAAACTCCCGTCGGCCGCGAACGCGGAGTTGTGCCACGGCTGATCCTTGGAGTAACCCATCGGGCTTCCTCCTTGCAAATTGATCGTGAAGGCGAGCAGTCCGCGCTTCCTCCACTCCGGCATCGCGGCGATGAACTCTCGCGTATTGCGATCCGCATCCCACTTCTTCGTGTCGGGGTAAGCCCACTTGCCGATGGTCTCCGCGTTCAGGTCGTCGAAGATGCCTTGTACCATGCGGCTATTCATGAGCAAGCCTTCGATCTTCTTGTCTTTCCATTTGCGACCCTTGTACGTTGGTTGACCGTTGATGAAGAACGCTTCCCCCCTAATGGCGACTTCCGTCTTGCGCGCTGGAGGCTTCGGTTGTGCGCTTCCAGATGGCATCGTGGCGATGAGCAACACGAACGAGAGCAGGAGAGCAATTCGCATGGCGTTCTCCCTCAATTCCACACGTCGAAGGTGAGTCCCGGAATCTGGGCGTAGTCGCGTGCGTTTCGAGTCACGAGTGTGGCACCGTGAACGATGCAGATCGCGGCAATGCGCATGTCGTTAATGCCGACGCGAATCTTGGCCGCGCGCCATTGTTCAACCAGCGCATGAGCCGCAGCAGTGTAGGGCAGAAGCGTGAACGGAGCCATGTTCACCAGACTTTGCTGGAATCGCCGAAACGCTTCTTCAAGGCTCGTTCGTCCCTTGCCAGCCTCGGCTTGGCGAACGGCCGCCAACCAACCGCGAACGATCTCCGCTGCGGCGACTATCGGAATCCCACGCTTGTCGGCGTCGATTGCGGCGAGTCGCTGGGCGTAGACCGCGTTCCCGGCGAACAATTCCGTGAGAACGTCGGTGTCGAACCCGTTCATTCGGGAAACTCCGCGGCCTTCTGGGCGTCGCGCTCGCGGTAAATCTCTTCACACAACTCCCGCCACGCTTGCGCGTCTTCGGGAGATACCTGGCGAGCAGGTACGGGTGTCGGCACGGATACTAACACCACCTCGCCAGTCGAGACATGGTTCCGCAACTGCGCCGTGACGGCAGCGACGGCCTGCTCCTTCGTCGCGGCTTCGGCCCTCACTTGCGGAGCACCGAGAACGGTCGCGGTGAACTTTCCGTTGCTCTGTTCAACCCAAACTGGAACAGTCATTGTTTGTCCTCCTGCCGCCATCGTTTCACTTACGAGCCGCGACCGCAAGGGAGCGGGCAAGCAGAACCACTCCCTTGCGGTCGCGGCTCGTCAATCTAATCCAAATACACGAACTCGTTCGCATTCAGACACAGCAAGCAATACTGCGTTAGCGCCTTGGCGTCATCGAGCTTGTGCTTGTCCTTGAGGCGCTCGATGAACGCGACATCCTGCTTCACTTCCTCCGCGGTTGGCACGCGGCCAGTCGTGAGGCGAATGGCGCGAGTGACTTGTGCGCTCAAGTTGTTCGGAACTTCCTTCTGAAGCCGCTTGGCGAATGCCGCGGCCTGCTCGTTGGCGAACTCGCCGTTGAGTAGTCCGAGCGACTGCGTCGGCACCGTTGTGACATACCGGACAGGACAACTGGAATCGGGATCGGGCTGATCGAAGCCCACAAGAATCGGCACACGCAGTGACCGCTTCACGTGCGCGTAAACACTCCGGCGATTGGCTTCTTCCGGTGGCGAGGTCGGCCAGCCTTGACCCGGCACCGACTGACCCGCGAGCACTTCCTTCGGAATCTTCGGATATGTGCTCGGCCCGAACTGCTTGAGGTTAAGCGAACCGCTGACATGAAGGATCGAGTCGCGAACTTCTTCGCCCGACAATCGCCGCATGTTGAATCTCCACAACAGCGCATTCGACGGATCGGCCTTCAGGTTCGCTTCGTCCGCCTGTGAGGAGAGTTGATACACGCTCGACATCATGATGAGCTTGTGCAACCGCTTCAGTTTCCACGCATCGCCCGCAACGGGCTTTTGCTTGCCACTGGCCCACGTTGGCTCCATGAACTCGCTCGCGAGCCAGTCGAGCAACTCCGGGTGCGTGGGCTGTTCGCCAAGTTTGCCAAAGTCATTCGCCGTGGGCACGATTCCGCGGCCGAAGTGATATTGCCACACGCGATTGACCAGCACGCGCGCGGTGAAGGGATTGTCCTTCGACGCGATCCACTCCGCGAGTATCGTTCTGCGTCCACTACTCTTCGCTCCAGCCTTTGGCGCGGGGATGTTCGGTTCGGGCAAGCCAAGCACTTCGGGGAAGCCCGGCTTCACCTCTTTGCCCTTCGCGTGCGGAGACCCGCGCACGAGCAAGTGTGTGGTCGGCGGGTTCTTGTCGCAGTTATTCACGGAGAGAGCCAGTTGCTGACCGGGCGGCGCGGGTTTCTTGATAAGTTCAGCGCGTTCCTTCTTGAGCGCTTCGTAATCGTCTTTTGCTTTGCCCTTGAGCATCGGCACAACCTTCTGCGCGACCACTGTGGGCCGGTCCGGTCCCTCCGCAGCGCGCTGATCCTCCGCGGGCAAGTCCTTGATGATCGCGTCCTCGATGGCTTCCATCGCCTTTTTGATCTCCGCGATTCGAGCTTCGCGTTTCTTCAACTCCGCTTCGTACTTCGCTCGCTGGTCAGGCGGAGTAATGTCCGTGAGGTTGAACGCGGAGCGCACGTCGCGCGTATTCGAGTATGGTTTGATGTCTCGGAAGAACGCGACGAGGCGGTAGTAATCCGTCTGCGGGATCGGGTCGGCCTTGTGATCGTGACAGCGAGCGCAGTTGAACGTGGTGCCGAGGAACGCTTGCCCCGCGGTGGCGACAATGTCATCGAAGCCATCGAAGACCGCCTGAAGCGGGTCCGCGGGTTCATCGTCCCAGATACCGAGTCGGTAGAAGCCGGTGGCGATGACCGCGTCCGGGTTGTAGCCTGGCATCTCGTCGCCCGCGAGTTGCTCCTTGACGAACTGAGTGTATGGCTTGTCGCTGTTGAAGCTTTGAATGACGTAATCGCGATAGCGCCACGCGAACGGCTTGGGGCCGTCGCGTTCGTAGCCGTTTGTTTCGCAGTAACGAACCACATCGAGCCAGTGCCGGCCCCACTTCTCGCCGTAGTGAGGAGAAGCCAGAAGCTTGTCGATTAACTTCTCCCACGCATCCGCGTCCTTGCTGTTGACGAACGCATCCACTTCTTCGGGAGGTGGAGGAAGGCCGAGCAGATCGTAATAGGCGCGCCGAACGAGCGCGGATTTCTCCGCGGGCTTCATCGGCTTGAGTCCCTTCGCATCCCACTTGGCGGCAATGAAGGCATCAATGGGAGTACGGACTTCAAATGTCGGATTGCGAATTTCGGGAACGGCCGACCGCTTGACGGGCTGATAAGCCCAGTAGCGTTTCGCTTCCTCGGTGATGACGCTCTTCGGCGGAACCTTCGCGATGTCGCTGCCGATCCGATCGGCTGACACCGGCAATCCGTCTTTCACCCACTTCTCGATGATCGCGATGTCCTTGTCGGGCAGTTTGCCCTTCGGAGGCATCTTGTGGTTCTCGTCCTTGTAGTGGATCGCCTTCAGAAGCAGGCTGTCATCGGGCTTGGCGAGGTTCACGACCGCTCCGCTCTCGCCGCCCGCGAGTACAGTTCCGCGCGTGGTGAGGTTCAAACCGCCCTTCAGTTTCTCCAGGTCGTCTCCATGACACTTGAAGCAACTCTTCTGAAGGATCGGCAGCACTTCCTTCTCGTAGAAGGAGACCTGAGCCGCGGTGAACTTCGGGGCAGGTTCCGTCTTGTCTTTCTTGTCTTGCGCGCGCGAACGAAACTCGCCGAAACCGGCGGCAAGAATGCCCAGTGCGACAAGTGCAAAGAAACGAGCGAGTCGGCGTGAAGTCATGGCGTGGGTCCAGTCGGCAGGGGTGGTACGTTCGGAGTCGATCCTGTGGGTGGGTTCTCTTCAGCCC
>JAKEEV010000268.1 GCA_022616395.1 Planctomycetia bacterium
GGCGTGAGCCGGCTGGTGAACTTGCCGTCAGGCCACGGAGAAACCACCAGCCGGCTCACGCCGGCCGTTCGCCCGGAACGGCTTCTACCAATTCTACGCCAGCGACTGGTGTTGTGAGGAAGTGCGAGATGGGCTTGACCAGTTCGCGGAAGTCATCGCTGAGCAGATAGACGGTGCCCCAGCGTGGGCTTCTTGTGCGCATGTGAGCGCGGTAATCGCTGACGAGCACTCCGCGAGCCAGATAGAGTTCTCCGCGATACGCGAAGAGGTCTTGTGTGTCGCCGGGTAGCTCGATGTGAGGTGCGAGGTGATACACGAAGGCGAGCACGCCGCGAAAGCTCTCGCCGAAGCGGTCGGCCCAGCGCGTGAGGCTCTCGATGTCTTCGCGTTCGCACCAGTTGTGCCAGATGTTTCGCGATTTCCCGCCCTTGCCGCTGCCGGGAAACTTGCGGCCCTTCACATCGACGACCAACTTCGAGGTGTTTGCGGACACAACGATGAAGTCCGGCGACTTCACTTCGGCTGCATCAAGATAACTCCTCCGAGCCTCCAGAATGGGCATGACCGCAACCCCGCGCCTGCGCAGGTACGCTTCAAACGCCGCTTCGTAAAGGTTGTCGGATTTCATGATGAAGGAAAGTGGAACGTTTCGGCTGTGGGATACTTCGCCTGGAACTCTGCCAACAGCATCGCATGTTGTTGAGCTTCCGCCATCCTTATTTCGTGAGGGATTGTTTCGTTCGGATCGTGCGTCTTCCTGACGTATCGCCGCCCGAGCAAGACACCGGTTCCCAAGACGAAGCACACGACGGTCAGCACCGCCCACATTGTGGCCCACCCTTCTCCTCCCCGGCCCCAGGCTTGTTTCGGGTCGAAGTCCTCCTGGAACACCCAGACTCCAAACATGCAGGCGAAGGTGAGCAGAGTCGCCCCAACGAAGTTCATCCATCCATACTTCTTGTCGGTGAGTGCTCGGCACATGTCAGGCTGATAACATCCGCAAGCCGGACAGGGCATCGGCTCGACCCAGTGGGCGAAGAACTGGGCAAGATGTTGCAAGGCCGCTTCGCGAGCTTCTTGCTCCGCAATCTTGCGGCCCAACCCAAGCGGCATTCTTCCTTCTCCGCGCCCGGTGGCACTCACCCGAAACACGTAATCTGCTTGGCAGTGGCAGCAGCGGATCTGACGCCAAACAGAGCCTTGCACTTCGGCTGTGTGTGACAGGTTTAGGAGAAGCAGAATCATCCGATCACCTCGAAGCGATTTGTGCCGCTACAAATGTGGTGAGATCGGCCTCCGGCACGGCAGTCTCTTCGCGTTTGGCTAAGTTCTTGACGTTCCACACGCCGGTGGCGAATTCGCGGTCGCCGGCGATCACCGCCAGCTTGAATCCGCGCTTCTCGGCGAAAGCGAGCTGCTGGCCCACTTTCTTCGCGTCGGGATACACCTCAACCGAGATGCCCGCGGCACGCAGTTCGCGTGCGCTGCGCTGATAGTCGCCCAGGCGGTTCGCGTCGAAGTTCACCACCAGCACCTGAGCCGGTGTTGTCTGGCCCGTGAGAAGCGGATGTTTCAGCTCCTCCATCGCGGCGATGAGTCGATCCAGTCCGAGCGACGCGCCGACGCCCGGTAGCACTTGCTTCGTGTACTTGCTCGCGAGATTGTCGTACCGGCCTCCGCTGCACACGCTTCCGATGCCCGGTAAGTCCGTCAGGAAGGTCTCGTAAATCGTGCCGGTGTAGTAGTCCAGCCCGCGACAGATGCTCAGGTCAATCTTGATGCGCCCGTCGGGAATGCCCGCCGTCTTCGCCACATCGAGCAGTTCGCGCAATCGGCGAATGCCCTCGGTTGCCTTCTCGTTCGGAGACAAGAAGAAGTTTTCAACGCAGTTCAGAATCTCAGTATTCGTGCCGGTCGTTTCGGCCAAATTCAGCACCGCGTCGGCTTGTGCCGCAGTCACGCCGGCTTCCTTCACCATTTCCTCGATGACTTTCTCGCGACCGATCTTCGGCAACTTGTCGAGCGA
>JAKEEV010001411.1 GCA_022616395.1 Planctomycetia bacterium
CGGCTTCCGTGTCCCATACGGGCGGAACGCTCAGTCGCAGTGCGCGAAGCAGACTCCAGTTCTGTTCGCGCATGAGGTACTCAATCCACTCGTCGAGGCTCGCGGAGTCGCTTACCTTCGATGTGAGTAAATCGCCACCGGGCAGTGGCGGTTGCAACCCGCGTGCGAACGCAGACACCGCGTTGCGGGTCGTGCGGATCGTGTTGATCTCGCCATTGTGACACGTCAGCCGGAACGGTTGACCCAGAACCCAGTTCGGGAATGTGTTGGTGCTGTATCGGCGGTGGAAGATTGCGATGCCAGTCTCGAACGCCGGGTTCTGCAAGTCCGGGTAGAAGTCGGCCAACTGCGGGCAGGTGAGCAAGCCCTTGTAGCTCACAAGCTTCGCGGAGAGCGATGGAATGTAAGCCGAGAGGCTCGCGTCTGTCAGTCTCTTGCGCAGTTCGAGCCGGCGAAGGAACAGCCAGCGCTCCGCGGCGGAAACTTCGCCTTCGACTTTGAGCAACACCTGTTCAATGGCGCTCGGTCGCGTGTTCCGCGCCTTCTCCGGGAGAATGTCATCGACGGTGGGCACGCTGCGGAATCCAAGCAGCCGCATGGGACCGCCCGAGAGCACTTCACGCAACAGGGCGCGGACCTCGTTGGCCTTCGCGCTGTCTGTTTCAAAAATGAACAGCACGCCGATGGCCAGAGTGTCTTCCGCGCGAAGGTCGCGGGCACCATCGAGCCTCAGCCGCTTCGCTTCCTCGCGGAACAAGCCTTGCGGAATGATCGTGGTGAGTCCAGCGCCATCGCCGGCGTCGCCACAGACCCCACCGCGATGCTCCATCGCCTTGAGAGCGGTGATCGCTTTTCGCAACACTTCGGCGGACGGTTTCCCATCGCGCGCTCCAACTCCACCAATGCCGCACGCATCATGGCCGACTTCATCGGTGTAAAGGAGCTTTCCCGTGCGAACGCGCGCTGCCCCCGTCTGGTTCATCGGTCCTTCCCCGACTTGGTCGAGTTTCAAGTAGTTTTGTGTGCCCGCGTGAGTGTCGAAAAGACAACAGACACACCAATCTCCTCGAAACTGCACTGGGGCGTGAAGTGTCTCGACATCGAACATTCTGATCGTTGCCACAACAGTGTGGCGTACAAACCTTTAACATGCGGGAGGGGCGATCTTATGGCAAGGGCGGTCAGTGAAGGAGAGTGAGAAGTTTTTGAGGCTGAGTGCTTGCATCGCGCGTGCCGGGCGGGTAGAACACTCGTGTTTACTGACAGATCGGCGGTCGGGATCACGGCTCTCGCAACTGCCACCGAACCCGCCGGGTATCTATCCACCCACTCTTGAAAGGATCAGCCTCGATGGACAGGGTCATGGAAATTCTGGGTAACTGGTGGGTGATGGGCGGCATGCTCGTCGCACTCCTCGTCCTGATTGGGCTGATGATCTTCCTTCGGATGAAGCCGAAGGACGAGGAATAAGAGCTAACGGAAGCAACGGAAGTAGGACGGCCTTTCTAGGCCGTCTTGTCAAAGACAGACGGGCTGGAATGCCCGGCCTACTTTGAGTTGTTTTTCCGCCTGCTCTCGGAGCTTCGCTCGCCCTCCCATCTGCAAACACTTCGGGCCGCCACGAAGGGCGGCCCAATCTACTTCCCTTTCGCGCCAGGTAGCATCTCACTGCTTGCCGGTGCGTCCTCGGGTCGCGTAGTCACCTAACGTCACATCCAGCGCCTGTAGTTTGCGATCGCGCCAGATCGTCAAGCGCACTCTCTGACCCGGTGGAAGCGCGCAGACGAGGTTGATCAGGTGATTTTCATCCTTGATCGCGACGTCCTCCAGCTTCAAGACCACATCGCCCACGCGCAACCCCGCCGCTTCAGCAGGCGTGCTCGGATGAACGATCTCCACCAGCGCGCCGCTGACATGCGTTAAACCCAACCGAAGCGCTTCGGCTGGTTCCAGTGTGCTCGCAAGTTGAACCCCAAGATAGCCGCGGGTGACGACTCCTTTATCGATTAGTTGTGTCGCGACTCGCTTCACCATGTTCGCGGGGATGCTGAACGACACGCCGCTATTGCTCCCGCTTTTCGATGCAATCGCGGTGTTGATGCCGATGACCTTGCCGTCGAGATTCACAAGCGGCCCTCCGCTGGAGCCGGGGTTGATCGCTGCGTCCGTCTGCAAGAACTCCTTGATGCGGATTGTCGAACCGAGCGAAATCTGTCCGCGATTGGTCGCGGAGATGATGCCGTGAGTCACGGTCTGGTTTAACCCGAAGGGACTGCCGAACGCCAACACCCACTGCCCGCGGCGCACACGATCACTATCGCCAAGCGGAATCACTGGCAACGAGTCGTCTTCGAGGTTCAATAGCGAGATGTCTGATTCCGGGTCGGCCCAGATGCGCGCTGGCTGTACGATTCGCCCATCCGAGAGCGTGACGTACACCTTGTTCGGCTGTGCTGCGCCAACGACATGGTTGTTGGTGACCACCACCACTCCCTTGGTGTTCGGCAACTTCACCATCACACCGGAGCCGGATTCTTCTTCTGGCTTGCTGCCGGGTGCTGGCGGTCTGACTGCATCGACAGCCACAACCGAGGGACCGACTTGCTTGATTACTGCCTGGAAGCGGTCTGGGAGTGACTTCTCATTGGGATCGAGGGGAGGAACTGGCGGAAGTGGCGGACCGGGTTGTGCGGAGGCGCTTCCCCCATTTGAGAGGAACACTTCCGCTGTGACACCGCCGAGGAACGCGAACACCGCACAGAGGAGAGTCAGGATCAGGTGCTTCCGCATGACCGCGCCTTGAGGAAATCTTGTCGGGATTATCCGAAACGGAGTGAGTCGCTCACGCGCAACCGTCTTCACTTTAGCTGTTGGCCTCCTCGGAACAGGCAACGGGGCCGGTAAAAAGAGTCCCGCTTGGCGCGAGCGGGCGTCAGGAAACGAACAAAGCCCGCAGCCTCTTCAGGCCACGGGCTTGGTGTAATCGGTGTAAGCAGTGTTACTTGCTCAGGTCGATCTCAAGGTCCGAGATGTTCACTTCGCGATCTTCCATCGGGTTTCCTTCGGCAATCCGTGCCCAGTCACCCTCCCCCGAGCCGGCACCCCAGCTTCCGTCTCGCTCCATCTCCCGTTGACACTTTACGCAGAGGGTGCTGAAGGGCAGAGCATTGAGCCGGGCGACCGGGATTGTGCAACTGCAAGCCTCGCACTTGCCGTAAGTGCCGGCTTTGAGTCTGCGAAGCGCTCGTTCGATCTGGGCAAGTTCCTTCGCTTCAAGTTCGGCCAGTGTGGAAGCCAGTTCCTCACCGCTGGCGTCAAACGCGGCATCCGCGGCGTCTCCCGAAGCCGAGGAGTGCTTGGTGTGAGCCAATTCTTCGAGTTCCAGTCCCAGCCGCTTACGAAGTTCGTTGCGGCGCGCCAGAAGGTTCTTATGCAATCGCAGGAGTGCGTCTTTGCGGGCCATGGTGTTACCCTCCCCGGTCCTCAGTATCCGTCGGTCCTAACCGTGGGAGCCTGATCGGGTTCCTTCTTTGGTTCGTGACTATGTAATCGGGGTTGGAGTGTTGGGTGAAAAATCGCCCTGCCCAAGTTCCATTTCCCCGCTGACACTTAGTATAGGTTGCGAAACCCGGAATCTTTCAGGAAACCGCCCCAAAAACGGGCGTTGGAGCGAAAATTCCCTGCATAGGGCGTGCCGGAGCCGTGAATTCGTTCGGCTCAGGCTAATCATAAGATCGTCGTCAACCGGAAACAGTTTCAGGATTTCAGACGAGAGACCGGAAGTTTTGTTGACGGAAGGCGGTAGTGGGAATGCTAGTGCGCGAATACCGCGTTGTCGGGAAAGTGACAACGGCGTGACCAAGTTCAGCCTAACTGTCCAGAAATCAGACGGTGAACACGCCGGGATGGATTGAACCGATACGAAAACCGGTTTGAATGTCATTCCCTGCCGCCCAGGCAATTCGTCTCGATTGGATCACGGATTCGGGGCGAGCAATCCTCCCTCTGCGCTTGGGGCGAGATACCACAGGCGAGGAGTCAGGTTCGCGGAGACATCGGGCAACTCCAGCACTCCGGTGTGGTTCTTCAACTCCACCCCGGTGAGCATTTCCAGAAGTGTTGGCGGACGGTCGTAGATCACCGCCTTGAAGTTGGTCAGTCCAGCGCGGGTTGCAGCGGCACGAACAACAGCGGGCAGGTCTTCAACCCCGTCGATCAGTTTGTACTCTTGCGCCTGCTTTGCGGTGAACGTTCCGCCATCCGCTCGAACGCGGGTGTACTTCACCTTCACCACGTTCCCTTTGTCGTCCCGAATGGGATCCCCTTTATCGTCGCGTTTGGGAATCATGCGCTCGTCCACGATCTGATTCTGGAGCGTGTCGGGTGTCAGTCCCGCTCGGCCGCGCGCGATCACGTCGAGGAACACCTCGTAGGCATTATCAACGGTGTCTTGCCAGGTCTGCCGTTCTTCGGGAGCGAGTTTGTGGAAGAAGGAGCCGCTGGCTTTCATTCCCCCGGCCTTGACCAGTTCGAGTTTCACGCCGTTGTTCTGCGCCCAATCCGCGACGTTCGGCAGAGCCGCGAAGACGCCGATCGAACCGGTGATGGTGGTTCTCTCTGCGTAAATCGGATTGCCCGCGACCGCGATGTAGTACCCTCCGCTGGTAGCCAGTCCGCCCATCGACACGCTAATCGGCTTCGGAGCGCTGCCGGGGAATCGTCGACCGTTGTTGTCTCGGGCGTTCACGATGCACTGGAAGAGTTCCTCGCTGGCAGTGACTGTGCCTCCGGGGGTGTCGATGCGAAGAACAATCGCCACCACGCGCTTGTCGGCCGCGGCTGCGCGCAGTTGTTGGATCGGGAAGACAATTCCTGATTCGGTGATGACTCCACTGACGCGAACGACCGCGATCTTGTCGCGGGCGTTCTTGTCCCCGAGGTAGAATCGCTCGGTGAGTCCTTGCGGTTCGTCCGAGAGTGGGTCGGCGATGACGCCGGTGTAGCCGAGCACGAACACGAGATTGAGCGCAAGCGACAGCAGCAAGAAGATCATCGCCACTGGCAACAGACATCCGCGCACCCCGCGACGTTGGGTTGTGGGTGGAGCAGCGGTTGGCGTTGGGGCAGACATGCGGATCGGTGAGCGTCGAGCCGTCAGGCCGACGGTAGGTGGATCGGAACGAGCCGCGACCGCAAGGGAGCGGGCTTGCGTTTTTCCGCTCCCTTGCGGTCGCGGCTCGTTTTTCTGGACAGACACCGTCGGGCTGACGCCTCGACGCTCAGGAACTCAGGATTGCAGGTTTTCGAGCATTTCACGTAAGGGCACGAGTCGCTGACCGCGACAATCTTCGATCTTCAGCGCCTTGAGGAATCGTCGGCGGAGTTCGC
>JAKEEV010001412.1 GCA_022616395.1 Planctomycetia bacterium
GATGCGGGATGACGACAAACACGGGGTCATGGTCAATTTGACCCAGACCCTCCGGAGAAGCGTACGTCACGCTTACGAGACTCGCGCTTACCGGATCTTCAACAACTCTACCAACACCAGTTCCGAGTTCCTTGGGCTGGATGGCAAGCCGCTTATTGCGACTGACCACCCGCTCATGGGCGGAGGTACACAGAGCAACCGGCCTGCGAGTGACGCGGATCTTTCCAGCGTTACCGCAGAGGCGGCGGTTCTCAACTTCCACGCTCGGCTCGGTGAGTCGGGGCAGCCTCGTCAGGTTACCCCCAAGCTCGCCCTCGTTGGCGGACCCTTCCAGTACACTGCGGCTCAGGTTTTCCGGAACGCAATGCAGTTTGGAACCGCGAACAACAACGAGAACTGGATCAAGCAGGGGCCGGACCAGAATGGCATCAGCGAGTATCTCGCTTCGCGCTACCTGGCCGACACGAACTCCTGGTATCTTCTCTCGGACAAGAGTGAGCACGACCTCACCCTCCGAGTGCGGGTGTCGCCGGAGTTCCAGGTCGGGTCGGACTTCCGCACGGACAACTACCTTGCCCGCGTGTACTTCCGAATCGAATCCGGTTTCTTCAACTACCACTTCGTTTACGGTTCGACCGGGAACGCCTAAGGAGAAAAACCATGGCTAACGCAAGTCAGGCTTCTGGGTTTTCTTCGGTTGCCGCCGGACTCGGGGCGAGCGAGCGGCTCGCCAAGAACTACCGGTACGTCTACGAGAATTTCGCTCGTGGCGGACGGGTGGTTTACACCGATGGCGTGGGGGGAACGGCTGCGGTCACTGACGCGGCTCTCAACGTCCTGGTTGCTCCCAGCGGACAAACGTTCGAGGTTCGCCTTGAACAGGCGTTTGCTGGCGCGGCTCCTCAGGTCTTGATGGGTCCGGATGGACTGGTGTTCGTTCTCGATGCGGCTGCCACTGATGGTATCGCTCTGTCGCTCGGCAATGGTGCCGCTGCGGCGGAGACTCCCAACAAGGGTAAGTTCACCATCGGTCAGGACGCTGCGTTCTTCTTTCGTGCGAAGGTCAA
>JAKEEV010001413.1 GCA_022616395.1 Planctomycetia bacterium
GGCTTTTCGCCCACGGGCTTTGTCGGAGTCGGTTTTTCGCCAGCGGGCTTCTTCTGGTTGGCAGAGAGCGCGTAGAAGCCGAATCCGCCGCCCGCGAGCGTCACCGAGAGAGCAATCACGTAGAGCGTTTTGAGTTTGAGCAAAGTCATGGAACGCAGAACCTCGTGTGAGAGGGTAAGAACCGTTGTGGGAACCAGAGCGGTGCCGAGCGCAACTTCACTCGCACTGGCCGCGAGCGCTGGGGGCACCGCCGCTTGCAGCGAATCAGCGGTGAGCAGCCCCCCGAGCGCCACGGCGGGTACGACAAGTCCTCGGCGCGTCAGTCGCTCGCGGAGCATCTCGCGAGCGCGGGCTAACCGACTGGAGACCGTGCCTTCGGGCAATCCGAGTCGCGCCGCGGCTTCGGCTTTGTTCAATCCCTGAATGGCGCAGAGTACAAGCGGCGTGCGATACTTCTCCGGCAACCCATTCACTTGTTCGTCAAGGATCGGCAACACATCGGCGAATTCATCTGAAGAAGGCGCGGGCCGATTTGCCGATTCCGCCGCGTAAGCCTGCTCGACTTGTTGGCGGCGAAACGCCCGACCGCGAGCTTTCAGAGCCGTGCGATAAGCGACACCATACAACCACGGAGCAAGTCGATCAGGCGGGCGAACGGCGTCGGCTTTCTTCGCCAGAACGAGGAACGTGGCCTGGAACGCATCGTCCGCGGCGTGAGAATCGCGCAGCACGCGCTTGCAAACGCCCAGCACCATCGGCCCATGCCGACGAACAAGCGAACCGAAAGCGTCTTGATCGCGCAGGGTGCGATAGCGGGTCAAAAGCTCGCCGTCTCCGTGGTCCGCTTCCGCGCGAACCCGGTCGAATACCTTGCGAATCGTGCCGAGTTGAGCCGTTGACATCGTGCTCTCCATCCCCCATCAACAGTGTAATGCCGGGTGGAACCGTCGCGGGTCCAGAATTCTTTTTTCCCTTCCCACTTTCCCAACGGGCGGTCATTCACTCTGGCTCAGTGACTTCCTGCCAGAGATTCGCCTGGAGAATCCACGTCGTTCCGGTCTTCTTGTCCAGGCGGAAACCCATCCAGTCTTTCTTGCTCGCGATGAGCGTCAGATCGAATTCCCCCGCGGGTACTTTTCCAAATTCCGCCAGTGGCTCGAAGGTGTCGCCCTTGAGGTGCCAGGTTGCTCCCGTCTTGGTGTGGAACCGGACCGCGTGCAACTGATCTCCGACGATGGTGTGCCGCAAGGCGAATCCAGGGCCAGGAGGCTTGGCGTTCGGCTTGGCCGCAGGTTCCTTCACCGGGTTCCACTTTCCCTTCCCTAATAACCATGTCGTTCCGGTCACGCGATCCACACGCACAGCCAGAAGCGCCTCGGCGGGGATGATCGTGATGTCGTAGTCGCCGGCTGGGGGAGCCGCGGCTTCTTCGAGTTTCTCCCACTGGCCGTTGAGCATCGACCACGATTCCCCGGTCGTCGGCTTGAACCGAATCCCGTGGTACGTGTCCCCGATGGCAACGACCCGCAACTCGTAACCCTTCGCGGGCGTCACAGCGGGCTTCTCATCGGCTCGAGCCGCCCCCACGCCCGCCAACCAGCAGCCGACGAGGACGACACCGGCCACACTCGTTCGCATGACGATCTCCTACGATTAGGGCGAACCCCGCCCGCAAGGGCGGTGGGTGGATGTGCCTGGACCCACCGCCCTTGCGGGCGGGGTTCGCCAATGTGCCCACAGCGACAAGACGGAACTTCCTCAAACCGAGCGTACTCTGAGACACAATCAGCTTCAATCATCTCCGGTGAGCGTGTTACCTACTCCTTCTTCTCGACGCATCGCGCGGTTCAGGTACAATTCTCCTCATGAAGTACGTCATCGTTATCCCTGATGGTTGCGCTGACGAGCCGGTTGCGGAACTCGGCAACCTCACACCGCTTCAGGCCGCGAAACTGCCGAACATGGATCGCGTCGCGAAGGCCGGCGTTGTGGGGCTGTCGAACAACGTGCCGCCATCGCTTACGCCCGCGTCCGATGTCGCTACGCTTTCGCTGTTCGGCTACGATCCGCTGAAGTTCTACACCGGGCGCGCTCCTCTTGAAACCGCCGCGATGGGCATTCACCTCGGTCCGAACGACTGGGCCATTCGCTGCAATCTCGTTTTCGTTCCAGACGGCACGATGAAGGACTTCACCGCGGGGCACATTTCCAGCGAAGACGGCCGCGAACTGATTCACGCGCTTCAGAAGGAACTCGGCGGCAAGGAACTCGGTGGTGGAACGCTGGAGTTCCACGCGGGCGTGCAGTACCGAAACATTCTCGTCTGGCGCGGGAAGTCGGAATCCTCTCCTCTGGAAGGAACCAAGACGCAAGCTCCTCACGACATCCCCGACAAGCCGGTTGCGGATTACTTACCGCAAGGGCCGGGCGGCGAGATGCTCGTGTCGCTCATGGAAGCGAGCAAGCCGATTCTCGCTGCCCATCCAGTCAACGTGAAGCGACTCGCGGAGGGGAAGAAGCCCGCGACTCAGATTTGGCTCTGGGGTCAGGGGAAAGCGCCGCGAATGGAACCGTTCGCGCAAGTGTATGGTGGTCGAGGAGCGATTATCTCGGCGGTTGATCTGGTTCGCGGGGTTGGTGTGCTCCTCGGCTGGCATCGCATCGATGTGCCCGGCGCTACCGGCTATCTCGACACGAATTACGCCAACAAGGGAAAGTTCGCGGTCGAGGCGCTCGGAGCCTTCGACCTTGTGTGCGTGCATGTGGAAGCTCCGGACGAGGCATCGCACGAAGGTAAATCGCTCGAGAAGGTGAAATCACTGGAGCAGATCGACGAGTACATCGTCGGGCCGCTTCTGGAAGCACTTCCGCGCTACGGAGACTACCGCATTCTGGTCGAACCGGACCACCGCACCACACTTCGCACACGCGCACACGCTCACGGAGCCGTTGCGTTTGCCGCGTGCGGAACTGATCTCACTCCAAACACCGCTGACCGCTACGACGAGCCAACCGCGGCTTCCACCGGTCTGAGTTTCGATCCCGGCTGGCACCTGATGAAGTGGTTCCTCGGCCGCAAGTAAAATTCGCAATGCGGAATCAATCTCAAGCCGATAGCATGTCAGTTGTGGGCCGCGAGGTCGTCATTGAATGAGAGTGGCGCTTCGCATTCCAAATCCCGTTTTCCGAAAAGTCAATCATGCTCCGAGCACTCCTCGCATTGCCGCTCTTCACTCTGCTGGTCGCAGCAACCCTTCCCGGTGCTGCTCAAGACCCCCCGAAGGATAAGTCAGTCAAACTTCGGTGGTTTGGGCAATCGTTCTTCCAACTCGAAACGAGTACCCACAAGATCGTATTCGATCCACACGGCATCCCGGCCTTCGGGAGGCAGTTCGTACCGGCCTCGTTCGTACTCGTCACTCACTCCCACGACGACCACTCGCTGATCGAGATGGTCTTCAGAGATGGGACCAAAGACGAGAAGATCAAGGAAGCGGATGTCTATCGCGGGGTGATCGAGCCGAAACCGGGCAAGCAAGAGTGGAAACTCTTCGACGAAAAACGCGGAGCCGTTCGCTTCCGCAACATCGCGACCTATCAC
>JAKEEV010001414.1 GCA_022616395.1 Planctomycetia bacterium
GCGAGGAGAAGCACACTCACAATCACAATGAGCCGAAGTGACATCTGGGCGCCCTCAGTACGAGTTCCCCGGAATCACTTCGCTCCCCGCGCGCGTACCCATCGCCTGATACGCAATCGGGTCCATGCCATCGCGCAGGAAGTGGACCGAGCCATCCGCGAACAGGAAGTTCGCCCCTCCTCCGTGGTCGCTGCGGAATGTCTGAAGGCGATCCAGAATCGGAGCCGGAGGCGCGATCGTGTTGAGCATCAGCTTGGTACTGCCGAAGCTGTAGCTGGTGTAGCCGAATGCCCAGCTCGTGTTCCCACCGCGAACCTGGCCCGCGTAAGTGCCGCTGGAAAAGAGATAGTCCTTCAGTTGGTAACCCATCTCGCCAGCGAGGAACGTGCTTGATGTTCCGTCGGTGATCTCGGTCATGCGCGTGCCGGTGGAAACGGAAAGTGTGCTGCCGGTGGCGTTGGCTCGCACGATCACGCCGTTATCGGGTGGCGAAGCCCACGCATCATTGCTCCCGATGCACGCGGCATAGCTGGCGAAGTGTGTGGTGTAAGCCGCGAGAGGCGCGGGTGGAGGAGTCATCGACGGGCAGAGGTAAATCTTCACCGGAAGGCCGGTCACGGTGTTGTTCGGTGCCGCGGTGGGCGGAAGTGTCGGATCGTAAACCTTACGGATGTTGTCCTGTTCCACGAATGGCAGAATCAGCGTGAAGGAGCTGCCGAAGACGGGCGAGTTCGCGGTTGGGAACCGCTCATAGCTGTCGTGGTAATTGTGGAACGCAAGCCCGACTTGCTTGAGGTTGTTGGTGCAACTGATGCGGGCCGCGGCCGCGCGAACCTTCTGAACAGCAGGCAGAAGCAACCCAATCAGGATCGCGATAATCGCGATGACGACAAGCAACTCAATGAGCGTAAAACCATTCTTCTTGCGCATGGAAGCTCTCCGAATCCAGGTGTGAACCGGGAAGAAACAAAGAGAGCTGCGTTGCGACGGAAGGTGAGCGACCGGCAGGTAGGCGGGCGCCAGTCACATCCCGAACGGTGGCTTGAAGCAGGCTCATTGGGAGTGAGGAACACCGAGACTGGCAGACCCTCACTCCCAATTCTTATTGAGACAAATTCTCAACAAGATGACTTTACATTACGCGCCGTTCGGATACTGTCAACTCTCGAAGC